>NZ_JCALCX010000050.1:0-29911 GCF_059812565.1 Mycobacterium sp. NGS49
CACGGGCAACGCAAACTCGGGCAACACCAACAGATTTGACTTCAACTCCGGCAACACCAACACCGGCAGCAACAACTCCGGCGCCACCAACACCGGCGACGGGAACTCCGGCAACACCAACACCGGCAACAACAACGCCGGCGCCACCAACACCGGCAATGGCAACAGCGGCAACACCAACACCGGCGACAACAACGCCGGCGCCACCAACACCGGCAACGGGAACTCCGGCAAGACCAACACCGGCGACAACAACTCCGGCAACACCAACACGGGTAATGGCAACCGCGGCAACACCAACACCGGCAACGACAACACCGGCAGCACCAACACCGGTGACAGGAATAGTGGAGACACCAACACCGGTAACGACAACTCCGGGAACCTCAATACCGGCGACCGGAACTCGGGCAGCCGGAACATTGGGAACGACAACACCGGAAACGGTTCCATATTCGTGACGGCCTCCGGAACCGGTAACCTCCCGGGTTCTTCAGGGACGAACAACCTTTCGGTCGGCAGTTCCGGCAGTGGAAACAGCGGCCTGGGCGGCGGCTACTCGGGCTCCGGCAACGGTGGCGTGGGCGGCGGGAACTCCGGCAACGACAACGGTGGAGTCGGCGGCGGCAACTCGGGTTCCAACAACGGCGGCGCCGGCAGCTCGGGCAATTCCGGCACCGGTAACGGTGGCTTCGCCAACGGCGGGAACTCGGGGTCCAACAATGCCAGCCCGGGCGGCGGCAACTCTGGTTCGTCGAACAATGTGGCCGGCGGCGGCAATTCGGGCAGCAACAACAGCGGCGCCGGCGGCGGCAACTCCGGCAGCAACAACAGCGGCGTCGGTGGCGGCAGCGCCGGCAAGGGCAACTCGGGTAGCAACGGCAGCTCCGGGGAGAACAATCTCGGCAGCGGCGGAAATTCCGGATTCAACAACAGCGGCAGCGCCGGACAATCGGGGACCAACAACAGCGGCGGCGCGGGTAACTCTGGCACCGGCAACAGCGGCTCGCTGGGCAGCTCGGGTCAGTCCAACGGCGGGGCCGGCGGCAACTCGGGCACCGACAACAACGGCAGCGCCGGAAACTCGGGCACCGGCAATTCCGGTAGCGCCGGCAACTCCGGGACCAACAACAGCGGCGGCGGCGGCAACTCCGGTGTCAACAACACCGGAGTCACCTTCGGCAGCTCGGGCGCCAACAACTTTGCCGCAGGCGGAAATTCGGGCAACAGCAACTCGGGCAGCGGCGGCAACTCCGGCGCCGACAACGCCGGCAGCGCCGGCAACTCCGGCTCCAGAAACATTGGCAGCGGCGGCAACTCCGGTACCAACAACACCGGTGCGACCTTCGGCAGCTCCGGCGACAGCAACGCGGCAGCCGGCGGCAGTTCCGGCACCGGCAACAACGGCAGTGGCGGCAACTCGGGCTTCAACAACAACGGCAGCGGCGGGCAGTCGGGCACCGGCAACAACGGCGGCGCCGGCACCTCCGGCTTCAGCAACAACGCCGCCGGCGGCAGTTCAGGCTCGAACAACAATGGCACCGCGGGCAATTCGGGCACCGGAAACAATGGCAGCGCCGGCAATTCGGGTTCCAACAACAACGGCAGCGCGGGCAGCTCGGGTGCAAACAACAACGTGATCAGCTTCGGCAGCTCGGGGACCGGAAACATCGCCGCCTCCGGCAGCTCCGGCTCGGGCAACTCCGGTAGCGGTGGCGACTCCGGCACCGACAATGCCGGCAGCGCCGGCAGTTCCGGCAACAACAACAACGGCACCGCCGGTAGCTCGGGCAGCGGCAACGTCGGCGGCGGCAATGCCGGCACGGGCAACATCGGCTTCGGCAGCTCCGGCGGCACCAACATCGGCGCCGGCAGCTCGGGCACCAGCAACCCCGGTGCCGGTAACGCCGGCACCGGCAACGTCGGTGCGGGGACTTCCGGAACCAACAACCCCGGCACGGGCAGCTCGGGAAACCAGAACTTCGGCTTCGGAAGCTCCGGGAAGTACAACGCCGGCGCAGGTAACTCGGGCACGTTGAACCCGGGCGCAGGCAGCTCGGGCCTGTTCAACATCTACGCCGGCGACTCCGGCTACTTCGCGTCCGGGCTGGGCAATTCCGGCCTGCTCACGCTGGGCGCCGGGAACTCCGGTGTGCTCTCCCCGGGTGCGGGAAACTCCGGCTGGCTGTTGGCCGGGTTGGGGAACTCCGGGACGCTGAACCTGGGTACCGCCCTGTCCGGCCTGGCCACCTTCGGCGCCGCCAATTCGGGACTGCTGAACATCGGCACCACGCTGTCGGGTTTCGCCAACCTCGGCGTGTACAACGCCGGCCTGCTGGACATCGGTTACCTGCCGCGGGCGCTCTACGTCGGCAATCTCGCGCTCGAGGTCGCCAACTTCATCCTGCAGCAACTCAGGGGTGCGCTTGCCGGGATGTGAACCAGCGGCTTTGGGCGTAGTTTGGCGGGGTGTCCAGGATGATGACCACGCTTGACGGGTTTTCTGCCCAGGTGGGAATTTCCGGTCCGGAAAACGGCGTCGTCGTGGTGATACTCGGCGCGCGGCAACGCGCGGTGGCGGCCTACGACGCGATCTGCGAGCGGTTGCACACCGCGTCGCTGCGAACCGTCGTCATCGGCGCTGATCCGCGGTTGACCGCCAAGTCAGTGATGGGCATCCTCGACGCGCTGGGTATCGGGTGGGCCGTGGTGGTGGGTGATCGCGAGGGCGCCGAACTCGCGTGGGAATTGGCGGCAACCAGGTTGGGCCGGTTCGCGGGACTGGTCGCCATCGATCGCGGCCATCCCGCCCTGGCCGACGCGGCCGGGGTGGTTCGTGATGATCACTGTCCACCGGTGGAGATCGGCACCACCGTGCTGGTCAGCTCGCCGGCCGCACGCGAGGTGGCCGACGGCAGTCAGCGGCGGGTTTACTCGGACTATCGCGTCGTGGATCTGACCGGGCGCCGCAACGCCCAAGAGTCGACAGCGCAGTTGGCCACCGAGATCGTGTTGCGCACCAGCGGGTGGTAGTGGCTCGGCGCAGCGGGAGGTTTGGTGAAGTGCCGCAACCTGATTCGCCGGTTCTTTCACTGGCGGAACTGACACAACTGGTCGGTACCGGTGACATCGACACGGTCATCGTCGCGTTCACCGACATGCAGGGCAGGCTGGCCGGCAAACGGGTGGCCGGCCGGTTCTTCGTCGACGAGGTGGCGGCCCACGGCGCGGAGTGCTGCAGCTATCTGATGGCCGTCGACGTCGAACTGAACACCGTGCCCGGCTACGCCATGTCGAGCTGGGAAACCGGCTATGGCGACATGGTGATGACGCCGGACCTGTCAACCTTGCGGCTGGTGCCGTGGCTGCCCGGCAGCGCGCTGGTGATCGCGGACCTGTCCTGGGCCGACGGCAGCCCAGTGGCCGTCTCGCCGCGCGCGGTCCTGCGCCGCCAGCTGGACCGGCTGACGCAGCGGGGGCTGGTCGCCGACGTGGCCACCGAGCTGGAGTTCATCGTGTTCGACCAGTCCTATCGCCAGGCATGGGCGGGCGGTTACCGGGACCTGACGCCGGCCAGCGACTACAACATCGACTACGCGGTGATGGCCTCCTCGCGCATGGAGCCGTTGCTGCGTGACATCCGGCTGGGAATGCAGGGCGCGGGCCTGCGGGTCGAGGCCGTCAAAGGTGAATGCAACAACGGCCAGCAGGAGATCGGCTTCCGCTACGATGAGGCGCTGGTCACCTGCGACAATCACGCCATCTACAAGAACGGCGTCAAGGAGATCGCCGACCAACACGGCAAGAGCCTGACGTTCATGGCGAAATACGATGAGCGCGAAGGCAATAGCTGCCACGTGCACTTGTCTCTGCGCGGCACCGACGGCAGCGCGACGTTCGCCGGCGACAGCGGGGGGATGTCGGCGACGTTTCGGGGGTTCGTCGCCGGCCTGCTGGCGACGGTGCGCGAACTCACCTTGTTCTTCGCGCCGAACATCAACTCCTACAAACGCTTCGCCGACGGCAGCTTCGCGCCGACGGCGGTCGCCTGGGGGCTGGACAACCGCACCTGTGCGCTGCGGGTGGTGGGACACGGCCGCAGCATCCGGGTGGAATGCCGGATACCCGGCGGCGACGTCAACCAGTACCTCGCGGTGGCGGCGCTGATCGCGGGCGGCCTGTACGGTATCGACCGGGGCCTCGAGCTCGCCGAGCCCTACGCCGGTAACGCATATCAGGCGCAGGATGTCGAGCGGCTGCCCACCACGCTGGCCGAGGCTGCGACGCTGTTCGGGGATTCGGTGCTGGCGCGGGAGGCCTTCGGCGACGACGTGGTCGCGCATTACCTGAACAACGCGCGCGTCGAACTGCAGGCGTTCAACGCCGCGGTCACCGATTGGGAGAGGATCCGTGGTTTTGAACGGCTCTAGGTCTGATGGGGGCGGCCGCCCCGTGGTGGGGTTGTCGATGTATCTCGAACAGGTGCGAACCGGAATCTGGGATGTCCCGGCCGCCTATTTGCCTGCCGACTACTTCGAAGGCGTACTGCTGGCGGGTGGTATCCCGGTGCTGCTGCCACCGCAGCCGGTGGACGCGCACACGGTGGACCGGGTGCTGGACAGCCTGGACGCTCTGGTGATCACCGGCGGCTACGACCTGGATCCCGCTGCCTACGGTCAACAACCCCACCCGAGCACCGACGAGCCGCGCAACAACCGCGACGCATGGGAGTTCGCGCTGCTGCGTGCCGCGCTCGACCGGCGCCTGCCGGTGCTGGGCATCTGTCGGGGCGCGCAGATCTTCAATGTCGCGTTCGGCGGCACCCTGCACCAACATCTGCCCGAGGTGATCGGCCACTCCGGTCACCGGGCCGGCAACGGCGTGTTCAGCCGGTTGTCGGTGCGCACTGTGGCCGGGACGAAGGTGGCGGGGGTGCTCGGCGAGACCGCAGACGTGCCTTGCTACCACCATCAGGCCATCGACAAGGTGGGGGATCCGCTGGTCGTCGCTGCCTGGGACGCTGACGGTGTGGTCGAGGCGGTGGAGCTGCCCGGTGACGTGTTCGCCCTCGCGGTGCAATGGCATCCGGAGAAGTCACTGGACGATCTGCGGCTGTTCACCGCGCTGGTGGATGCCGCGCGATCGCATGCGGCCGCATGACTTCCACGCAGCTGGTCAACCCTGCCACCGAAGAGGTACTGCGCACGGTCGAGCACGCTGACGTCGACGCGGTCGACGATGCGGTGGCGCGAGCAACAGCCGCGCAACGACGCTGGGCCCGGCTGGCACCGGCGGAACGGGCCGCCGGGTTGCGTGCGTTCGCGGCCGTCGTCGACGCGCACCTCGACGAATTGGCCGCGCTGGAAGTCGCCAACTCCGGCCACCCGATCGGGTCGGCGCGGTGGGAGGCCGGCAACGTCCGCGATGTGTTGCAGTACTACGCGGCGAGCCCGGAACGGTTGTGCGGCAAGCAGATTCCTGTCACCGGGGGTATCGACGTCACCTTCAACGAGCCGATGGGCGTGGTGGGGGTGATCACGCCGTGGAACTTCCCGATGGTGATCGCGACCTGGGGGATCGCGCCGGCGCTGGCTGCGGGTAACGCGGTGCTGGTCAAGCCCGCCGAGTGGACTCCGCTGACCACCATGCGACTCGGTGAACTCGCGGTCGAGGCCGGCCTGGACGCCGACTTGCTGCAGGTGCTGCCGGGCCAGGGCGCCGTGGTGGGCGAGCGCTTCGTCACCCACCCCGCAGTGCGCAAGGTCGTGTTCACCGGATCTACCGGCGTGGGCAAGAAGGTGATGGCCGGCGCGGCGGCCCACGTCAAGCGCGTGACGCTGGAACTGGGCGGCAAGAGCGCGAATATCGTCTTCGCCGACTGCGATCTCGAGCGAGCCGCGGCATCGGCACCGGCCGGGGTTTTCGACAACGCCGGCCAGGACTGCTGCGCGCGCAGCCGAATCCTGGTGCAGCGCAGCGTCTACGATCGGTTCATGGAGTTGCTCGAACCGGCCGTGCAGGCTGTCGTGGTGGGGGATCCCACCGCGGCCGACACCGAGATGGGGCCGTTGGTGTCGCGCGTGCACTGGAACAAGGTGGCCTCCTATGTACCCCCGAACGCCCCGGTCGCCTTCCGCGGCGCCATCCCCACCGGACCCGGGTTCTGGTTTCCGCCAACGGTTCTCACCCCGCAGCGCACCGATCGCAGCGTCATCGAGGAGATCTTCGGCCCGGTGGTCACAGTGCTGCCGTTCGACGACGAGAGTGACGCCATCGCGTTGGCCAATGGCACCGAATACGGTCTGTCCGGTTCCATCTGGACCGACGACCTGTCCCGGGCGCTGCGGGTGTCGCGAGCGGTCGAAGCCGGCAACCTGTCGGTGAACTCGCATTCCTCGGTGCGGTACCACACCCCGTTCGGCGGCTTCAAGCAATCCGGGCTGGGCCGTGAACTCGGGCCGGACGCGCCGCTGCACTTCACCGAGACCAAGAACGTGTTCATCGCCATCAAGGAGGAGCAGTGATCGACCTGAGTCGGCGGCTGGCCGGCCGGGTGGCTGTCATCACCGGCGGGGGCGGCGGCATCGGCCTGGCCGCGGCGCGCCGCATGCACGCCGAGGGTGCGACCATCGTGATCGGCGACATTGATGCCGACGCCGGTGGTGCCGCCGCCGAAGAGATGTCCGGACTGTATGTGGCAGTGGATGTTTCCGACGAGGAGTCGGTGAACAAGCTGTTCGACGGCGCCGCCCACGCCTGCGGTTCGGTGGACATCGCGTTCAACAACGCCGGCATCTCGCCGCCGGAGGACGACCTGATCGAGAGCACCGAACTGCCGGCGTGGCAGCACGTTCAGGATGTCAACCTGAAATCGGTGTACCTGTGCTGCCGGGCGGCGTTGCGGCACATGGTGCCCGCGGGCAAGGGTTCGATCATCAACACGGCGTCCTTCGTGGCGGTGATGGGCTCGGCGACGTCACAGATCTCCTACACCGCCTCCAAAGGTGGGGTGCTGGCCATGTCGCGCGAACTCGGCGTGCAGTTCGCGCGCCAGGGTATCCGCGTCAACGCTCTGTGCCCGGGGCCGGTGAATACGCCACTGCTGCAAGAGCTTTTCGCCAAGGATCCGGACCGGGCCGCCCGCCGGCTGGTGCACGTGCCGCTGGGCCGCTTCGCCGATCCGGACGAAATCGCGGCTGCCGTAGCATTTTTGGCCAGTGACGACGCGTCCTTCATCACCGCGTCGACGTTCCTGGTGGACGGCGGCATCAGTTCGGCCTACGTGACGCCGCTGTAGGCGCCCTTAAGGTAACCCGCTTGGGCCGGCGCTGCCGTTCCTGCCCGCGCCACCGTCCGCGCCGGTTCGGCCTTGCTCAGTGCCCGTTCCTCCCGATCCGCCTGAACCGCCGGCGCCACCGGCACCAGCTGCACCGCCCTCGCCGCCGGCACCGGCGGCACCGGCGGCGCCGGGCAAGCCGCCCAGGATTCCACCCCTCCCGCCGCTGCCCCCGGGGAAACCGCCGTTGCCGCCTGCGCCGCCGTCACCGCCGTCACCACCGTGACCACCGTCACCACCGTTACCGCCGAGGCCGACACTGGCCCCCACGGTGCTTGTGTTGCCGCCCGTGCCGCCGCTGCCGCCGGCACCACCGGTACCGCCTGCGCCGCCCGCACCGCCGGTGCCGGCGTTGCCCCCCGCACCGCCTATCGCGGTCGGCGCAGCTTGTCCACCACTTCGGCACAGGAGCGTCGCGCTGCCGTAGGAGGGTGCCCCATGGGGGCGGGTGTCGCTGGACGGCTCCGCCTCACCGAACGAAATTGCCGCTGCCGAAGGGATTTTCGCCAGTGGCGAGCGCGGTATCGGTTCGGCTCACGTGACCCCGCTGTAGGGCAGGCCCTCAGGAATAGACCAGACGCCCGTTGACCGCCAGGCCGCCTATCGTTCTCATGCGCCGGGCCGAGCAGTAGCGGTCGACAACGGCCGGCTTGGGCGGTTCGATGGTGCTCCAATCCGGTGGCACCGACAGCCGACCGATCGACATCCCCTTGCCCCAGCCTGCCCTGACGGTCGGCGAGGCCGCGCCCGGGCGAACCGCACAGTCGGCCGGACCCTTGCCGAGGACGTTGAACAGTTGCACCGGGAATTTGACTGGTACACCAAGGGAACTCAGTTTGGCCAACGACGACGACACCCTGGCAAGGGCGGTGCCGAAAGCGGTCGACGGCGATGCCGACAGCGACTGCAGAACTTGGGGAATCGCGGAAATGAGTTGCGAGCCTGCCGATATCACTTCCGGATCGCCGACGGCGCCGTGCCGGGCGGGCGCCGGTAGGTCCAGGGCGAGCGGACCAGAGGTGAACGGGGCCAGCCGCGAGGCAGCGGCAGACGATGCGGCATAGGTGTACATCGCCTCGACATTGCGCGCCCACATCTGCTCGTACTTCGCGTCCATCGCGGCGATCGTCTGAGTGTCCTGGCTCAGCGCGTTGCCGGTGGCCAGGGCTGCGCGATGGGATCGGTTGCCCGCGATCACCAGCGGGGGCACCATTGCCGCCCCCGCCTCCTGATACGCCGCTGCGGCCGCCCGCGCTTGGGCGGCGGCCGTTCTGGCTTTTGCGGCTGCGGCGTTGAGCCACCCCAGGTATGGAGTCGCGGCCTGGGTCATCGCGATTGCCGCCATGCCCTGCCATCCGGCGTTCAGTTTGGCGGTCACGCCGCGGAATCCGTCGGCGGCTTCGTCCAGCCCGTCGGCGATATCGCTCCAGGCTGCGGCGGCGGTGAGCAGCGACTCCGCTCCCGGGCCCGAATGTATTCGCGCAGAATGGATTTCCGGCGGCATCAGCCCGTAGTCCATCGCTAACACTGCCGCGCTGAGGAGGGGCTCAGCACAGTGATGACGGCCCCGGAATCCACCTGCCCAACCTATCGCGCCGGGTGCAGGCGGATCACGCGAAAATGCATTTGAGTTCGATTAGAGCAACTCGATCAGCGGGATGGCCGTCTCGGCGGCGGTCGCCGCACCGTGGAACCCGACCAGACGCGCCGACTCCGGCGGCTCGTGGGCGGTCGCCAGGATGGCCGCGCCGCCGGTGCAGACGACGACGACGTCACCGATCCGGGGCAGGTGCCGCGGGTTCAGCGGTCCGAACATCCCGGATGCGACCGCCGCGTCGCGGGTGTAGACGTCGGCGCGGCCGGCCAGGCGCTCGGTCCAGGTGGCGGCCACATCGGCGCCGGCGCCGGGCTCGGTGTGCAGGTAGCGGACCCGCGGTTCGCCGGCGACCACCCGCACTCCGGCGCCCAGCAGGGGATCGGCATCCATGTCGACGCGCGCGTCCGGCGCGACGTTGAGGCCGCCGTGGTCGGCGGTCACCAGCAGCGCCGCACCGGCGGGCAGCGACTCGGTCAGCCTGGTCAGTAGCGCATCGATACGCGCCGCGGCTTCGTGCCACTGGGCCGACCCGACGCCGAACACGTGCGCCATGGTGTCCAGATCGGCGGTATAGCCGTAGACCAGGCCGGGCGCCGCGCGCAGTTCGTCGATCATTCGCTGTGCGTAGTCGTCGTCCGCGTGCGTCGGCACGAAAAGTGCGCCATGGTATGCCGCTTCAGTCAGTCCACTACCGATGAACCACTCCGGCAGCAGGGCGCGGGCACTGACGCCGGCACGTGCCAGCCGGTCGAACCACGTTGGCAGCGGCTGCCATTCGTCGACCGGCGGTTCGTCACGCCACCGGATGTGGTTGAGCACGCGGTCAGTGCCCGGGATGTTGAGGGTGAAGCCCAGAATGCCATGCCGGCCGGGCTGGGCGCCGGTGCCCAGCGACACCAGACTCGTCGGTGTGGTGGAGGGAAAGGTGCACGACAGTTGGCGCAACCTGCCCGTGCTGCCGGCCAGCACGGCGGCGAGCAGTGGGGCGTCCCCAGCCAGATCCGGTAACAGGTGCCAGCCCAACCCGTCGACGAGCACCACCGCAACGCGGTCGACTTCCCCGACCGACTCCCGCAAGCCCAGCGCGTCGGCGGCGCCGGGGGCTCCGAGCAGCGCCGCCGCGCTGGGCAGCACGTCGCAGATGGAACCCGGCACGAGGGCCAGTGTGGCACGGATTCACCCGGCGAGACGTTTGTTGGTCACTCGCAGCTGCCGGCAGGTGCTGTCGGACAGCGTGCACACCTGCGTTGGTGACAGCCGGCCGCACAGCCGGCCCCAGTGCACCGCGACCTCGTCGCCGACGGCCACGTCGGATACCGCGCAGTACCCGTCGGCCCACAGGTCCAGCACCCGCGCCGTGGGTTCGGACAACTCCAGCCTCCGGCCGTCCCACAGCAACCGCCGGCCCAGCACCTCGACGGCGTCGCCGGTGCGGGATACGACCGTGGCCCAGCTGATCCGGCAGCTGTCCAGCACGCGCAACGGATGTTCGTCGGTGCCCTTACCCAGAAACCGGGTCCAGGGATAGACGCCGAAGACGTGAAAGCAGTGATTGCCGGCCGCCTCGACGGCCAGGTCGGATGTCAGATGCGTCCAGTAACGCCCCGCCTGGGGACCGATGATGGCCAGCAGTTCCTCGAAGAATCGGGTGGGTGCCAGGTCGGCGCCGACACCACCGCCGAGCCAATATGATTCGACGAGCCGGTAGTCCAGCGGATCGGTGATGCCGGTGAGGCGCGACAACACCCGCAGGTACGGCCACGCGCCGGAGAACTTACGGGCCGCCTGCAGTACGTCCCGCGGCGAGCCGTCGCGTAGGGTCGCGCCCAGCGGTGGACCGCAAAAGCCCAGAGCGTTGGGAGCATAGGCGTATCGGGCGAACATCTCGGTGCCGGCGACGTCGGTCACGAGTTATGCCCGCCCGGAAGACCCCACCAGCTTGGCGGCCTCGCGGTGCATGCGCCCGAAGTTGTAGTAGGCCGCGCACGCCCCCTCGGGTGACACCATGCAGGTGCCGATCGGTGTCTCCGGGGTGCAGGCGGTGCCGAAGACCTTGCACTCCCAGGGCTTGAGGACACCCTTCAGCACTTCACCGCACTGGCAGGCCTTCGGGTCGGCGACACGCAGGCCGGGCATCGAGAAGCGTTGTTCGGCATCGAAGTACGCGAAGTCGTCGTGCAGGCGCAGCGCGCTCTGTGAGATGAAGCCGAGCCCGCGCCACTCGAAATGCGGGCGCAGCGCAAAGACTTTGCCCATCAGGCTCAGCGCGGCGGGGTTGCCGTTCTCCGGTACCACCCGCTTGTACTGGTTTTCCACCTCGCACCGGCCCTCGCGGATCTGCCGGAGCAGCATCGCAACTGACGCCAAGATGTCCAGCGGTTCGAATCCCGCTACCACCAAAGGCTTTCGGTAGACGTCCGGGACGAATCGGTAGGGCCGGTTGCCCACCACCGTCGACACGTGGCCCGGGCCGATGAACCCGGACAGTCGCAGGTCCGGTGACTCCAGGATCGCCTTGATCGGCGGCACGATGGTGACGTGGTTGCAGAACACGCTGAAATTGGGCAGTTGCAGCTCCAAGGCGCGTACCAGTGTCACCGCGGTCGACGGGGCGGTGGTCTCGAAGCCGATGGCGAAGAACACCACCTGGCGGTCCGGGTTGTCGAGCGCGATCTTCAGCGCGTCCAACGGGGAGTAGACGAACCGCACGTCGGCGCCGCGGGCCTTGGCGTCCAGCAGGCTGCCCGCCGAGCCGGGTACTCGCATCATGTCGCCGAAGCAGGTGAAGATCACCCCGGGCTGGCCGGCCAGCCACATCGCGTCGTCGATGCGGCCCATCGGAATCACACAGACCGGGCAACCCGGGCCGTGTACGAGTTCGACGTTGTCGGGCAGCAGGTGCTCGATGCCGTGCCGGTAGATGGTGTGCGTGTGCCCCCCGCATACCTCCATGAACTTGAAGTGTTCCGGCCCGTTCCCGGCGAGATGTTCGATCGCGGTCAGCAGCGTGCGGGCCGCCGCCGGGTCCCGGAATTCGTCGACGAATTTCATTGCGCTCCTAAATGATCGCGGAAGAGTCGAAGGCTTCCAATTCGGTGGTATAGGCCTCGCCGAGCTTCTTGACCGCCGCCAGGGTCAGCAGCGCTTCGGTCTCGTCGATCTTGGCCATCGCGAAGCCGACGTGCACCAGCACCCAGTCGTCCGGTGCGGGCGGGTCGTCTTCCAGCAGTCGCACGCTGATGGTGCGCTGCACGCCGCTGACGTCGACTTTGGCCAAGTAATTCGCCGGGTCCGTGATCGCGACGATCCGCCCCGGAATACCCAGGCACATCGGCAGTCTCCTCTCTCGGGTTCAGCAGATTCGGGGCAACGGGTCGCCGACCAGCATGTCGACGATCCGGGAGCCGCCGAAACCGGTTCGCAACACCACGCTTTCGGCGGGTTCGGCCACGACCTCTCCGACGTCGGCGGCATCGGCCCCCAGCGGGTGTGAGCGCAGGGCGGCCAGTGCCGCCTGCGCCTCATCGGGAGCCACGACGGCGATGAACTTGCCTTCGTTGGCGACGTAAAGGGGGTCGATGCCCAGCAGCTCGCACGCCCCGTTGACGGTCGGCCGCACCGGTAGCCGTTCTTCGTCGAGTACCACGCCGAGCCCGCAGGCCTGTGCCAGTTCGTTGCAGACGGTGCCCACCCCGCCCCGGGTGGCGTCGCGCAGCCAGCGGGTGGACGGCGCCGCCGCCAGCAACAGTTCGACGAGTGGGCTCAATGATGCTGTGTCCGAATCGATGTCGGCCTCGATGGCCAGATCGCCGCGGGCCAGCATGACCGCCATGCCGTGGTCACCCATCGAACCCGACAGCAACAGTCGGTCGCCGGCGCGGACCGCTGTGGCCGTCAACGTGCGCCCTTCGGGAATGACGCCGGTGCCGGTGGTGGTGATGAACAGGCCGTCGGCCGCGCCGTTGGGCACCACCTTGGTGTCCCCGGTGACGACCTGCACGCCTGCGGCAGCCGCCGCGGCGGCCATGTCTGCGACGATCTCCTTGAGTTCGGCGATCGGAAAACCCTCTTCGAGCACGAACGCCGCCGAGATCCAGGACGGCACCGCACCGGCCATCGCGAGATCGTTGCAGGTACCGTGCACCGACAGGGAGCCGATAGAGCCGCCCGGAAAACGGATGGGCTGCACCACGAATGAGTCGGTCGACATGGCGATCCGCTCGCCGCTGGGCAGGGTGAGCACCGCGCCGTCGCCCAGTGACTCGAGCAGCGGGTTGCGCAACGCGTCCAGGAACACGGCGTCCAGCAGCGCCGCCGACGCCTTGCCACCGGCTCCGTGCGCCAACGTCACGTGGTCGTCGAGCAAGCGGGGGCGTCGCCGGCGGAACGATTCGATGCGTTCGATCACCTGGCCTTCGGCGAATCGCGGTCCCGACGAGAGATATTCACCCGCTGGCGTGTTCACTGCGCCGCTCCTAGTCTTTGGTCGCACTTATCCTGCACGGCCAGCCACAGCCGATAACCGAGCAGCGCCTGGGCCTCCTGGATCCGGTGCACGCTTTGGGAATCGACCACAAAGCAGGCGTCCACGCTCGAGTTGTGCGCGAAGGCGCCGCCGCCGTAACCGGCGAAACCGACGGTGTACAGCCCGCGTTGGTGGGCCTCGGTCAGCGCGGCCAGCAGGTTCGGCGAATTGCCGCTGGTCGACATGGCGACAGCGACGTCACCGGATTTTGCGCGGGCGATCAGCTGGCGGGCGAATACCAGCTCGAATCCGACGTCGTTGCCCAGGGCGGTGATGATCGCCTGGTCGGTGGCCAGCGACCAGGCCGGCAACGGCGTTCCCAGCGGCGGCCGGGCGAACAAACCGGCCAGGGTGGTGCAATCGGTGCTGCTGCCACCGTTTCCGAAGGTGAACATCCGTCCGCCCGCGTTGAAGCGCCGGTCCAGTTCGGTCGCGGCCCGGTCCAGCACGTCGGCGTTGCTCGCCAAGCTGGCCTGGCGTACCGCGAGGCTCTCGGCGGCCTTCGCCTGCGCCGAAGCGGCAAGGTCGGCCAGTAGCGACGCCGGGTCTTCTTCCTGCGCGTCGATGAACGGGTACAGGAAGTTGGTGGGCTCGGATTGCGTCATCAGGCCTCCCCGACGCGGGAGATCGCTGTGCCCGCGTGCACCAGCACCAGGTCACCGGCGGCTACCGGGCCGATCAGCGTCGTCACCACGGTTTCGGCACCGCGCGCCGTGCGGACGGTGGCAAGGTCGTCGGCTGCCGGGGTGAGCACCTCGCCGAGGCGCCCTTCGTCGCTGCAGGTGAGGCAAACATCCTCCGCGCACTCTGGTTCGCGCGCCGCTTTGAAAAGCCCCGGATGCTCGAAACACACATGGGTCAGTTCCCACAACAGGTGGTAGAACAACACGAATCCACCGGTCGCCGGCACCCGGGGATCGGGGTCGTCCAACCAAAGGACATGATCGGCGGCGCCGGGATCGGGGCGGGCGCCGCTGCCGATCCAGATCGTCGTGGCACCCCAGGCCGGGCAGCGCCGCATCACCGACTGCACCTGGGCATCATCGGCTCCGGCCACCGCGATCACCATGTCGCCGGGACATACCGAAACCCGCACCAGGTCAACAAGTTCCGGACCGGTCAGCGCGACCGCGGGCAGCGCCCGCTTGCCCACGATCACCGGGTGCACGAATTCCACCGCGATGTGCAGGGCGTGTGGTTCACCCGACGGCGCGATGGACCACATGGTGGCGCCGGCCGCGAACCGCCCGGCGATCGCGAATGCGGCGGCCGCGAGATCGGCCGCCAGGCCGCGATCCATGGCGGCAGTGCTGTTCATCGCGCCTCCTCCTCCCGGGCGATCAGCGTGGCGATGGCGGCCTGGCCCAGCGCCAGCCCGCCGTCGTTGGGTGGGACGAGGTGGTGGGTGAGGACCTCGAAGCCGGCCGCCTGCAACCGGAAACGGCACAGCCCGAGCAGCAGCACGTTCTGGAAGACACCGCCGGTAAGGCCGACCAGCCGAATCGATCCGGCCACCTGGCACACCACCTCGCAGACGGCATCGGCCACCGCCCGATGAAAGCCGGCGGCCAGCGCGGCCGGCTGCGCCGCATCGCGCAGTGCCGCCACCATGGCCCGCACCATGGGTGCTGGGTCCATCACAGAGTCGGGCCCCACCGCGAGGGTCAGCGGTTCCCACGTCGCGGCCGTCTGCGCCAGTGCCTCCAACTCGACGGCCGCCTGCCCCTCGTAGTCGATGCGGTGGCGCACACCCAGCAAGGAGGCGATCGCATCGAACAGCCGGCCCATGCTCGAGCACGGGACGCAGGCGGTACCGCTGTCCAACAGCGAACGGGTGAGCCGCAATTCGCCGGGCGTGGCGGCGGCGACCGGCGCCAGGTCCGGATCCCAGCCGACACCGGCCTGCCGTAGCTGGGACAGCGCCATCCGCCACGGATTGCGCACCGCGGCGTCGCCCCCGGGTAGCGGTACCGGCCGCAGGTGGCCGGCGCGTTCGAATCGGTGGCTCGCACGGCCCAGGCGCAGAATCTCGCCGCCCCAGATGGTCTGGTCGGATCCGTAGCCGGTGCCGTCGAAGGACACGCCGATCACCGGCCGGCCGAGGCGCCTATGCTCGGCCAGCAGCGACACCACGTGCGCATGGTGGTGCTGGACGAGATCCAGCTTCCGGTCCTCCGCGTGCCGCTGCGCCCAGTTGCGGGTGTGATAGCCGGGGTGCAGGTCGGCCGCCAACCGGGTCGGGCGGCCGCGTATGTCGCTGAGTTGGCCGACGGCACGCTCGAAGGCCCGCAGGGTTTCATAGCCGCCCATGTCGCCGATGTGGCCGGACAGGTAGCCGCGGGAACCGTCGGTCACGCAGCAGGTGTTCTTCAGCTCACCGCCTACCGCCAGCACCGGCGGACCCTCCACACCGAGATCGACCGGCAGCGGCGCATAGCCGCGCGAGCGGCGGATGGGCAGCTCCCGGCCGTCCACCACCCGCACCACCGAATCGTCACAGGGTACGTGGATGGGTCGGTCGTGGTCGAGCACGGCATCGCACAACGCCGGAAGGTGCTGCGCTGCGGCTTCTTCGGTGAAGATGATCGGCTCGTCGGACCGGTTGGCACTGGTCAACACCAAGGAGTCGAGCGGGCCGGCCAGCAGCAGATGATGGATGGGGGAGTAGGGCAGCAGCAGGCCGATCAACGGGCTGCCGGGTGCGACGGCGTGGGCCACCGGTGCGTCGAACCGTGGGCGCAGCAACACGATCGGCCGCGCCGGGCCGGTCAGGATCGCGGCCTCGGCGTCGTCGATGAACGCGAAGCGACGGGCGACCGTGAGGTCGCGCACCAGCACCGCGAAAGGTTTGGCCCCTCTCGACTTTCGCGCCCGCAACTCACCGACCACCGACTCGTCGTCGACAACGCAGGCCAGGTGGTAGCCGCCGATGCCCTTGACGGCCACGATCGCGCCGGATGTCAGCGCCGACTGCGCCGCCGCCAACGCGGCATCGGAGCCGGTGGTTTTCCCGCCCGGCGACTGAAACCAAAGCGACGGTCCGCAATCCGGGCAGGCGATGGGTTGGGCGTGAAAACGCCGGTCGGCGGGGTTCTGATATTCGGTGGCGCACCGCGGGCACATGGTGAAGCCCGACATGGTGGTGGCCGGGCGGTCGTAGGGAAGCGACCGGATGATGGTGAACCGTGGTCCGCAGTTGGTGCAGGTGATGAACGGGTGCCGATAGCGCCGGTTGTGCGGGTCGAACAGCTCGGCCACACAGTCTTCGCACGCCGCGACGTCGGGTGGGATCGGCGTCGCCCGGCCGCCGGCGGCCCGGCTGGCCACAATGCGGAACGCCGGTGCGCGGCAGCTCTGGAAACCGATGTCGGCCATCGAGATCGAGCTGATGCGGGCCAGTGGCGGTGCCTGAGTCCGCAATCGGCGCGCGAACTCGTTCAGCCGGTCGCGATCGCCCTGCACTTCCAGGAACACCGCCCCCGACTCGTTCCCCACGAACCCCGCCAGCCCCAGCTCGGTGGCGAGGCGATGGACGAACGGACGGAAGCCCACACCCTGGACCACCCCGGTCACGGTGATGCGTTGTCGGACATCGGGTGTCAGGGGTTCGGCGGTCATCTCAACCGCCCTCCGGCCCCGGACCCCGGCCCATCAACTCCAGACCGGCCATGGCCTGTTCGGCGCCGGCGCGATCGGTTTTCTCCACGACGAAACCCATATGGATGATCACCCAGTCGCCGGGGCCGAAAGTCTCCTCCGGCAGCATCCCGATGTTCACCTTGCGCTGCCCGCCGGCCACATCGACCAGGGCGAGTTGTCCTTCGTAGCCGTCCAGCACCCGGATCACCTGACCGGGTATGCCCAGACACATCAGGACTCCTGCGCTACGGTCGCTGAATCATTCAGCGCGGCAACGAGCTTATCGACGGCACGCACCGCGCGGGGCACGGCCGCAGCGACCGGATCGGTCAGCCCCAGGTGTTCGGCGACGCTGCTCACCTCGCAACCGACGATCACGGTGTAGGGCGGGGTGCCGCCCAGCGCCCGCAGGCTGGCGAACACCGTCTCCGGATCCATGCTGTGCGCATCGAGAGCGGCTGTGCCCAAGCCGCTGTCGTGGTCGGCCTGGAACACGTGCAGGGTGCCCGGGTTGCCGCGGCAGGGTATCGCGTCGACCAGTACGAGTGCATGCCAGTCCTCCAGCAGGTCATACGCCAGATGCATGCCGCCGATGCCGTAGTCGACGACACGGACGCCGTCGCGCTGGACGGCGACGCGGCGGGCCACCTCGGACCCGAAACCGTCGTCACCGAGGAAGATGTTGCCGATGCCGGCTACCAGGATGCGTGCTGTCACAAGCCAACCCGGCTTACATGCGCCGTAGTCGCAGGTACCGCTTGGCGTCCGGCAGGGAGGCCAGGCCCACACCAACGGCTGCCGCAACGACCAGTGCGATCAGAGCAACGAATATCCAACCTAAGACGTCCATAACGGGTTCCTTTCGGTGAGGGTGTCGGTGAGCGGCTCGATTTCGTCGGGCGAGAAGTACAGGTAACGGCCATACCAGTCGTGCAGGTCGGCGGCCGGGTCGTCCTCCACCACCACTGCCACGTGTTTGTTGCCCTCGACGTCTTCGTGCACCGAGGTGACGCGCGCGGTCTTGCCGGCCACGAAGATGTCCTGCGCGTCGGCGTTTCGCCGCGGCCGCAGCACGACGCGGCTGCCGCGGGCCACCGGAATACCTTGTACCACAGCGGCATCGGTATCCGGGCGAACCGCGTTGTCGACCAGTGGGTCCCACCAGTCGACGCCGTCGGGTATCTCGGGGACCAGCCCGGCCCCATGATGCGGATCCCTCAGCACGCCGTGCAGGCGTCCCATGTCTTCGGCCGACATGGCGTCGCACCGATCGATGATCCGGGCAGCCCGCGGATCGGTGGCCCGGGCTTGCGCTTTCTCTGCATCGGTCATCGTCATCACCCGCAGCGTAAGGATCTCGTCGATCTCCGTGCAGTCGTAGAGTGCGGTGCCGCTCTGCTCCGCCACCTCGGGATGGTCGTAAAGGATGATCGGCGAGATCAGCAGCAAGTCGCGGGTGCCGGGTGGGCCGGCCAGCACCGGAAAGCACCGATGATGACCGCACCGCGATACCGCACCGACCGCTGCGTCCGGCGGCTCCAGCAGCGAAACGAACTCACCGCCAATGGCTTCGGCGATCAGGTGGGTGCCGATCATGGAGCGCGCCAGGGCGTCGTCGCGGTCCGTGGCGGGTGCGCCGGTGTTGGACAAGCGCACGCAGACCCGCAGCAGGTCGCCTTCGGGCTCGGCGGAAACCGTCAACTGGCCGAGCACCTCGTGCCGTTGGCGAACCAGACGACCACCGTCGACGGCCTCGATCTCGGTTGTGGCCGCCGCGCGTACCGGCAGGGTCCACGGCGCAGCGTCGAGGGCCAACGGGCCGAACGACGTTTCGGATTCCACCGCCTCGTCCCAGGTCAGCCAGGACCCGGCCGGGGTGCTCAGCGAGTCGACCGGCTCGAAGCCGTCGACATTCTCGCGCTGGGCCTCCCGGCGCTGTAGCTGCAGAAAGCGCACCACCAGGGTGATGGCGTCGGCCGAGTGCACCAGGAACTGCGCCGACAGGGTGTCGTCCTCGCCCAGGCCGGCGGCGGCCGCCCCGGCCGGCCCGAGCACACCGAATTGCCAGCGGGACTGGTTCTTGCTCGATGTCCCGCGGTAGGGATAAAGCAGGTATCCCTCGTAGAGCACCGCGTCGGCGACGGCGCGGGCGCGGTCCCAGCCGGCGGTCATATCGCGGCCTCGCGCTGCGACGAGTCGGCCAGCAGTTCAGCCACGGCATCATCGAGGTCGAGCAGTCCCCGCGCCGACTTGTAACCGGCCAGCGCTGAGACGGTCTCGTGCCGCAGCCGCACGAATCCGGTGTTCGGATAATGCAGGGCGATCAGGTCGCGCCAGACACCGACCGGCATGTCGTAGCGGTCCTCGCAGTCCCAGGACACCTGCTGAACGCAGAACCCGCGCGGTGACTTGACGAAAATCGTTCCGCTGAAAAGGAATTGCAGCGGCAGCGCACCCTGGTCGAGGGCGTGCAGGTATTTGGCCGCGGTGACCTCGAAGTCGTAGGTGCACTCCAGTGGCAGTGCCACGGTGGTGTCACCGGTGAATCCCGGCACCGTCGCGGCACAGTGCTGCCATAGGAAGGTGCGCTGGGTGGTCGCCCACCGATCGCGGGTCCCGAACAGGTCGGTGAGCCCGGCGGCTTCCTCGTCCGTGTAGGAGCGGCGCAGCGGTTCGATGCGAACCTGGCAGCGCAGGGCGATCGCGTGCACCGACGGCGCCTCCCCGCTCGGAGCGCCGGCGACGACCCCGATGCGCGCGGTCAGCGTCGGTGTGACGGCATAGGGTTCGGGCGCCACGTCAAGCACAGCGAAGGAAACGTCCAACTGGTCACTCATGGTGGTGTGTCTTGGCTCGGGCGGCGATCTGTGCGAAGAAGTCATCGATGAAGGCGCGTGCTTCCTGCCCTCCGTCGAACCCGCGCCACAGCATCCGCAGTCGTCCGACGAATTCGTAGCAGGCGTCGATGGGGACCAGAAAGGTCTCCGGCGCGGTCTCGCCGTCGTCGGGCACCCGCACCAGCAGCGCCTCGACATCGTCGGCGAGCAGGTCGGCGCGGCGATCGGCGGCCCTGATGGCATTCCAGGTGTCCAGGTCCAGCTCGGACTCGCACGCACCGGCCGGGCCGGGATAGAACGCCGCGGTGCGGCCCAAACCCGAATTCGTGAAGAAGAACGCCACCCCGACGGGAATCTGCATCGACTCCCAGGCGCGGCGGTCCAGCGCGAAGTCGGCGAACATCAGGTAGCGGTTCGGCACCGCGCGGTAGCGCAACTCGGCACGCGGGTCGGTGAACAGCAGGTAGCAGCCGCGGCAGACGCACATCAGTTGCCGCCCGGCCACATTCACCACGTGCTGGTGCTCGTCGGCGATCGATTCGGCGCACATCTCGCACCGCTCGCCGGCCGGCTCGGGCGGTCGGGGGCCGGTGATGCGGCTCAACACATCGTAGGGACTGCTCACGCCGAAGCCCCCAGCACTTCGCGCGGCAGTGCCACCGACAGCACCCCGTCGCGGGACAGCACCGGCAGCGGCTCGAGGTGGCCGGCACCGGGACCGGCCCCCGCCTGGACCACGTCGAAGTGCGTTGCACAACCGGGGCATTCGAGTTCCTTGCCGTGCAGCCGCGCGCCCGCCAACGAGTCGGCGCACACCGGGCAGTGGTCTCGATACGCGAAAAACCGGTCACCGACCCGGCAGGTGAGCACCACGGTGTCGGCGATGAGGAAACCGGCGACCTCACCGGGGGCCAGGCCGGCCAACTCCGGCACCGGATGCCATGCCGTGGCCGCGTTCGAACGTACCGGCGCCAGCAACGATTCCGCCGGAATGACGTTGCTGGGTGCGGCCGTCACCACCTCGATCTCGGTGATCTCCGGGGCGGCCGCGCGGACCGCGTCCTGCACCGCAAGCTCCAGCGTCACCGCCGAGGACGGGCAGCTCTTGCAACTGCCCTGGAAGGCGAGTCGCACCGTGCCGTCGGTGATCTCGATCAGGTCGACGTCGCCGCCGTGTGAACCCAGGTACGGGCGTACGCCGTCCAACGCGTCGGACACCCGGCGCCGGAGGTCGTGCGGATGCAGGCCGTGCACCAGGAGCAGGCTGGCCACCAGGTCGTCGGTGGCCAGCCGCTCGGCTAACTCGGGTTCGGCCAGCAACATGATCCGTTCCAGCCCGGCTCCGTAGAGCCCGACCACTTCGCGGACCAGATGCTGTGCGCGTTCATGGGTGGCCGCCCCGCCCGCGGCGAAGGAATCCAGCAGTGTCTGGATCCGATCGCCCACGTCGCGCCAATCTGCGTCTGGATCGGAGATGGCCTCGAGAGTGTCTGGGCGATCCACCATCTCATCACTTTCTAGTTGGTGATGACCCGCAGCGCCCGGCTGCGCCGGGCTTGCGATCATCACTGCCTTGTTGGTGATGACCCGCAGCGCCCGGCTTCGCCGGGCTTGCGATCATCACTGCCTTGTTGGTGATGACCCGCAGCGCCCGGCTTCGCCGGGCTTGCGATCATCACTGCCCGACGGGCGACTGGGTGGGCGTGTGCAATCTCTCCAGCGTTTTGCCCTTGCCCAGGTACATGTGCACGCCGCAGGGCAGGCACGGGTCGAAACTGCGTACCGTGCGCATGATGTCGATGCCTTTGAAGTGCTCGCGGTCGTTCTCCTCGAAGATCGGTTGACCCTGCACCGCGTCCTCGTAGGGGCCCGGCGTGCCGTAGCTGTCGCGTGGGTTGGCGTTCCACGGTGTGGGCGGATACGGGTGGTAGTTGGCGATCTTGCCGTCGCGGATCACCAGGTGATGGCTGAGCACGCCGCGCACCGCCTCGGTGAAGCCGCAGCCGATACCCTCGTCGGGAACCTCGAACTTCTCCCAGGTTTTCGTTCGCCCGGCCCGGATCTCGGCCAGCGCCTTCTCCGCGAAGTGCAGCGCACACGCTGCCGCATAGGCCTGGAAGTAGGTGCGGGCGCGGTTGCGTTCGATCGTGTTGGAGCCGTGCCGGGGCACCTTCCACTCGAACTCGACGGGACCCTTCAGCGCGGTCTTGGGCAGGTTGATCTTGACGCTGTTGCCGGTGGCCTTGACGTAGCCGATGTCGACCAGGCCGGCCAGCGCGGTCGACCACAACCGGGCCAACGGGCCGCCGCCGGTGTCCAGCGCCAGATGGTCCTTGCCGTCGAACCAGCGCGGCGACATCACCCAGCTGTAGTTCCCGCCCTCCATCTCCCGCTTCTGCGGATGGGGGTTGGTGTGCTGGTTCCACGGGTGCCGCCGGTCTACCGGGTTGCCCAGCGGGTCGGTCTTGACGAACATCTCCTGGTCGGTCCAGTCGTCGTAATACGAACTGCCCAACAGGATCCGGATGCCGAGGTTGATGTCGACCAGCGAGTGGGTGACCAGCTTGCCGTCCACCACGACTCCCGGGGTCACGAACATCGCGTTACCCCAGCGTTCCATGTCCTTGTATTCGAAGTTGCACACCTCGGGGTCTTGGAAGGAGCCCCAGCACCCCAGCAGCGTGCGGCGCAACCCGACTTTCTCGTAACCCGGCAGTGCCTCGTAGAAGAAGTCGAACAGGTCGTCGTGCATGGGCACGACCTTCTTCATGAATTCCACGTAGCGCATCAGCCGGGTCATGTAGTCGGTCATCAGCTGGATGGTGGCCACCGTCCCGACCCCGCCCGGATACAGCGTGGAGGGATGCACGTGGCGGCCTTCCATGAGGCAGAACATCTCTCGGGTCCACCGGCTCACCTGCAGCGCCTCGCGGTAGAACTCACCGCTGAACGGGTTGAGCGAGCGCATGATGTCCGCGATCGTCTTGTAGCCGTGCGCCCCGGCGTGGGGTGCGGCGGTGTTCTCCGCCTTGGCGAGCACTCCCGGGTTTGTCTCGGCGACCATCTTCTCGCAGAAGTCCACGCCCACCAGGTTCTCCTGGAAGATGTTGTGGTCGAACATGTATTCCGCGGCCTCGCCGAGGTTGACGATCCATTCCCCGATGTGCGGCGGCTGCACGCCGTAGGCCATGTTCTGCGCATAACACGAGCAGGTGGCGTGGTTGTCGCCGCAGATTCCGCAGATGCGGCTGGTGATGAAGTGGGCGTCGCGCGGATCCTTGCCCTTCATGAAGATCGAGTAGCCACGGAAGATCGACGACGTGCTGTGGCACTCGACCACTTCTCGGTTCTCGAAGTCGATCTTGGTGTAGATGCCGAGGCTGCCGACGATCCGGGTGATCGGGTCCCAGGCCATTTCGACGAGCTGACCGGGTTCCCGCTTGGATGTTGACGGTTCGGGAATGATGGTTGTCATAGCAGATACTGCTCTCCGCCCTGCGGGCTGTGTGGACGATGAAGCCGGTGGTGACGTTCACCAGGTACGGCGGGCTCCAGTGGTCAGTTCGGTGCCTTTGTGGCGCCAGCGCGGTTCCTTGTCGACGGTCTTTCCGGTGATGTGCCGCAAGCTTCGGATCACGGTCCCGTACAGACCCGATGCAGTGCTGGAAAGTTTTCCGCCCGGCGGCTCGTCCATGAACGGCATGAACTTGTCCGGGAAGCCCGGCATGGTGCAGCCGATGCAGATGCCGCCCACATTCGGGCATCCCCCGATACCGTTGATCCAGCCCCGCTTCGGCACATTGCACTTCACCACGGGACCCCAGCACCCAAGTTTGACAATGCATTTGGGGGAGCCGTATTCCTTGGCGAAATCACCCTGCTCGTAGTAGCCGGCCCGGTCGCATCCCTCGTGCACCGTCTGGGTGAACAGCCACTTGGGGCGCAGCGCGTCATCGAGCGGGATCATCGGCGCCTGGCCGGTCGCCATGTACAGCAGGTAGGTCAATGTCTCGGCCAGGTTGTCCGGATGGATCGGGCAGCCGGGCACGCAGACAATCGGGATGCCGGCTTTGCTCTTCCAGTCCCAGCCGAGGTAGTCCGGCACACCCATCGCTCCGGTGGGATTGCCGGCCATCGCGTGGATGCCGCCATACGTGGCGCAGGTCCCGACTGCGACGATCGCGGTTGCCTTGGGGGACAAGCGGTCCAGCCACTCGCTGGTGGTGATGGGCTGACCCGTGGCCGGGTCGTTCCCGAACCCGCACCAGTAGCCTTCATCCTTGATCTTCTCGTTGGGAATGGACCCCTCGACGACGAGGACGAAAGGTTCCAGTTCGCCACGATCGGCCCTGAAGAACCATTCGAGGAAGTCGTCCGCCCCTCCGTTGGGCCCACATTCGAAATCGATCAACGGCCAGTGGACGGCGACCTGCGGGAGACCGGGGAGCGCACCCAGGGCGATCTCCTCGACGCTGGGCTGGGTGGCGGCAGTCAACGCCACCGAATCACCGTCACAACTGAGGCCTGCGTTGATCCACAAAACGTGAATCAGTGCCTGTTCTGCTTTGACTGCTGCTTCCGTTGGCATACTGCAGCTTTCCGGGGTCGGGCTGGGACCCCTGCGCCGCCGGAGTCGACCGTCGGCCCACTTGCGCGGCGCTAGTTTCAGGCCTACTCGCGCCGTCGGGCAATGTCAACGGTTTGGCCTGAGCGCATAGGTGCACGGCTGTCGGATATTCTGGCGGCGGCAACGAAAGATACTGGGGCACAACGAGATCTGCGTGCGTATTGGTCGCCACAATGTTGCTCGCCCAGGTGGATTGTGCGCACTTATGGTCAGCCTCGTCATTCCCGCACCGCCCGGGGCAGTGTTGCGAATTATTGGCAAGTAGATGGTGGTGAATCCGGGCCGGAGCAAGCCATTTTCAGGACACGTCCAGAGAGGTCACCAGAAACTCGTTGCCGCGCAACACTTCGACGTCGGGACTTTCGCATTTCGGACACCAGAGCGACCATGGCGAAGTGATCGCCGAGCAACAGCCGCAGGCCCGGCAGCGCACCTCGGCGGTGACACACTCCAACACCAGCTCCGCGTCCGGCATGCCCTCGGCTTCGCGCAGCAATGTCCAACAGAACGAGAGGGATTCGGGAACGACCTGCCGAAGCGTGCCGATCCGAACCCGGACGACGTCGACGTGACGACCCTCGGCGTGGCCCTTGACCACCCCTGCGATCGCCTGGCACAGCGATAGCTCATGCACCGCCGGCCACTCTACTCCGAGCGGCTATTCACGCGCTGCGGCGCCCACTTCTGGTCGAGCCGTCCGTAGCGCCACACGGCCAACGCGACGACCCAGGTCAGGACGAACAACCCGACCACGACGAAGCCCACCGTGTTGAGGTCCAGGCCGGCGATCCGATCCCACAGGCCGCCGTGCCAGCCGAACTGATCGGCGAACAACCCCAGCAACTCCGCGGTGCCGATCAGCAGCGCCACCGCCACCGACAATCCGGTGACGGTGATGTTGTAGTAGATCTTGCGCAGCGGATTGGCGAACGCCCAGCCGTAGGCGAAGTTCATGAATGAGCCGTCGATGGTGTCCAGCAGACACATGCCGGCGGTGAACAGCACCGGCAGGCACAGGATTGCGTACCAGGGCAGCCCGGACGCCGCGCCGGTCCCGGCCAGCACCAGCAGCGCGATCTCGGTCGCGGTGTCGAAGCCCAGACCGAACAACAGCCCGAGCGGATACATGTGCCAGGACTCGGTGATCGACTTGGTCAGGCGTCCAAGAAATCGGTTGACCAGGCCGCGGTTGTCCATTTGCCGCTCGAGTTCGGCGCCGTCTGTTTTCTGGTCGAACCGCCCCTGGCGAAGCCGCCGGAACACCCGCAGGATTCCGACCAGCACGACGATGTTGAACAGCGCGATCAGATACAGGAACCCGCCCGACACGGCGGTGCCGATCAGGCCGGTGTAGAAGTGCAGCCGCGACGAGTCGTCCTGGACGGGTCCGGCGACGGCGCGCAGTCCGGCCGCCAGCAGCAGCGCCAGGGTGAACACCACCGTGGAGTGGCCCAGAGCGAAGAAGAAGCCGACGGCCAGGGGCCGCCGGCCCTCGCTCATCAGCTTGCGGGTGGTGTTGTCGATGGCGGCGATGTGGTCGGCGTCGAACGCGTGCCGCAGCCCAAGGGTGTAGGCGGTGAGCCCGATTCCGACACCGAATGCCTTGTGGCCCAGACTCAAGCGCGCCGGCTCCACCACCAGTATCAGAGTCAGCCAGCCGATCAGGTGCAGCGCGGCGATCACCGCGAGCATCAGCCCCAGCCGCCGCCACTCGGCGGGCGACATCGCGCGGCGAAGGCGCAACAGGCGCGAGGGCCGCTCAGGCTGATCGCTGGCCATCACGTCCTTCCCCCTCGCGCTGCGCCCAACTGTAGGTTCGCCGCGAATCCGGCCGCAACCAGCGGGTCGCCGCGCCGGCCGGGCCGCGCTGGCAATCCCGACGCGGGGGCGGGACACTGGTCGAGTGACGACTGAACCGGCGGGGCTGGATCCGGCGGCCACCGCGCGGATCGGCGAACTGCTACGTGCGCGTGGGCTGCGGCGGATGTCGTCGCGGATCCAGGTCTTGGCGGTCCTGGAACCGGTCAACGGGCACCTGTCGGTGGCCGAGATCCAGCACCGGCTGCCGGCCTGCCTGTCCCCGGGAGTCCAGCCCCCCGACCTGGCGACCATCTACCGCACGGTGACGACGTTGGTCGATCAGGGTGTGCTGCACGCGTTGACCCTCGACGGCGGCGTCACCACCTACGGCATGGCCACCGCACCGCACCACCACGCCGTCTGTACGCAGTGCGGGGCGATCATCGAAGTGCCGGCCCGGCAGCTCAGCTCGGCGCTCGAACACGCGATGGCGGGCAGTTCCTTCGCGCTGTCGGAGGCGGCCGGTCTGACGCTGCACGGGCTGTGTCCGTCCTGCCAGGAAATCGTGCAGGACCATCTTGAGGGGGAGAGCGACCCCACCGATCCGCGGCCGCCCAGGGGCCGTCATCCCGGAGCGCGCCGGGGCTGAGTCACCCCAGGCCCAACAGCGCGTTCTCCACGACCTCGGTCAGCGCGGGATGAATCCAGTACTGGCCGCGCGCCATCTCCTGAGCGGTGAGTCCGAAGCTCATCGCCTGCACCAGCGGCTGAATCAGCGACGAGGCCTGATACCCCATCAGGTGCGCGCCCAGCAGGCATCCGCTGCCGCGATCGGCGATCAGCTTGACGATTCCGGTGGTGTCCTCCATCGCCCACCCGTAGGCGACGTCGCCATAGTCCTGGACCTTGACCGAGATATCGAATCCCCGTGCCACTGCCTGGTTCTCGGTCAGCCCGACGCTGGCCAACTGGGGATCGGTGAACACCGCCGACGGGACGAACCGGTGATCGGTGACGGCCATCGAGGCGGTGTCGTCCCAGTCGCACAACAGATTGCGCTGCACCACCCGTGCCTCGTGGTTGGCCACATGCTTGAGCTGATACGGCGACGACACGTCGCCCAGTGCGAAAACACCACGTGCCGAGGTCCGTTGGTACTCATCGACGGCGATGCGCCCGGACTCGACGGCGATCCCGGCCTGCTCCGCGTCCAGCAGGTCGGCGTTGGAGATCCGCCCGGTCGCCACCAGCAGGGCGTCGGCATCCATGGTGCTTCCGTCGTCGAGCCGCAACGACACACCCGATCCCCGGTTCCGCGCGTCGACGACATTGCGATGGGTGTGCACCTCCCACTTGTCGGCCGCGATGCGGGTGAACCGTTCGCAGATGGTTTCGTCACACTGGCGCAGCAGGCAGCTGCCGCGCACCACCAGCGTCACCCGCGAGCCCAGAGCGGAGAAGACGTGGGCGAATTCGGTTGCCACGAAACCACTTCCGACGATCACCAGGTGATCGGGCAGGGCCGGCAGCCGCATGATGGTGTCGCTGGTGTGGTATGTGACGCCGGAGGCGGCGATGGCCACCGGGATCGTCGGGCGCGAGCCGGCGGCGATCACCACCTGGTCGGCGGTGAACTGCTCGCCGTCGTCGGTGCGCAGTAAGTACCGCCCGTCGGCCTCGACCGGCCCGAAGCGGGTGTGGCTGCTGTACACGTCGATGTTGGGCAGCGAGCGACGGTATTCCTCACCGCTGAGCGCGATGGGGTCGATGCGACCGAAGACCCGCGAAACGATGTCCGGCCAGCGCACGCCGTCGATGTGCGCATCGACGCCGTAGCGCGACGCACCCCGGATCGTCTTGGCCACCTCGGCGGCATAGACGAACATCTTGGTCGGGATGCACCCGACGTTGAGGCACGTCCCGCCGAAGGTGCCCTGCTCGCAGATCGCGACCCGCCTGCCGGCGTAGCGCTCGTTGAGAATGCTGTTGCCCGAACCGGTTCCGATGATCGCCAGGTCGTAGGTCTCCATCGATGCGTCATCCTTTCCCCGACTGGTCCCCCGGTGGGACCGGGGAGTCGGTGTCGTTGAACCTGCTCAGATGCTCGTCCAGCCAGCGGTCCAGATGGCGATAGGCTAACCGGCGCGGTTCGGCCAGCGAGAGAAACACGTCGTGTTTGGCGTCCGGCACGGGAATGATGCTGGTGCGGTTGCCGATACACCCGGCCCACCGGGCGATCTGGCTGACGTCGAGCACCGCGTCGCCGCGTTGCAGGGCGGCCGGTCCCGCGGTCTCGGCCACGGTGTGGTCCGATCTCAGGACCAGATTGGGCACCCCGACGTCGAGCCCGCGATGTAGCCGTGCCTGGCCGCGGCGTACCGCGTGCAGCCAGCCGAACGTCACCGGGAAACCGCCCAGCGGTTTCCACTGCAGGTTGTAGTCGAACTCGCCGTGGTAGTCGCGGTGCAGGCTGGATCCGTAACCGCCGGTGCCGCTGCCCCGCGCGACGGCCTTGCTACGCATTCGCGACAAGGCGGCGATGGTGGCCGAGGTGACCCCCAGTCGCAGGATCGCCGGTCCGTGCAGGTCGAGGAAGGGGCTGTTCAGCACCAGGCCGGTGACGCCGGCCTGTGCGATCACACCGCGTCGGCGCAGGCGGTCCAGCCACAACGACACGATCAGCCCGCCCGCCGAATGCCCGTAGACCACCACCTTGACGTCGCCCTGCCCGCGGATGAGCGCCAGCGCCCGGTTCAGTTCGTCGTCGTAGCTGGCCAGGTCGGTGGTGAAGTGCGGCGTCTGGTCCGTTCGGTGGGAGCGGCCGCACTTGCGCAGATCCACTGCATAGAAGGTGAAGCCGCGGCCGGCGAAGTGGTCGGCCAGCGCGGTCTGGAAGAAATAGTCGGTATAGCCGTGCACCGCGAGTACCGCGTGGTCGCCGGTCGGCTGCGGACCGCGGCGGACCAGCGTCGCGACGATGTCGCCCTCGCCGTCCGGGTCGGGCCCGAGTGGGATGGTGTGCTGCCAGTAGCCGGGCAGGACGTCGGGCACCCAGCCAGTCACCGGGCCAGCTTAAACGTGGCCGGGCCCATGCTTGCGCTGCGTTCCCTGCTACGCCAGGCCGTTGTTGCCACGCTGTCCCAGCAGCTGCCCGCCCGCGCCGCCGGCGCCGCCGCTCAGCCCTGGGGTCGGCCCGGATCCGGCATTGCCGCCGTTGCCGCCGTTGCCGATCAGCCGCGCGTTGCCGCCGATCCCGCCGTTGCCTCCGGTAGCCGACTCGATCGCGTCGCCGCCGGCGCCGCCGTCGCCGCCGTTGCCGAACAGTGCGCCGTTGCCCCCGCTGCCGCCCACCCCACCCAAGCCGGTCCCGCTGGCGAAGCCAGTGCCGCCGCGGCCGCCCACACCGCCATTGCCGAACAGCATTCCGGCGTTGCCACCGGCACCGCCGTCGCCGCCGCTGCCGCCGTTACCGCCGTCGCCGCCGGCCCCGCCGGAGCTGAACAAACCCCCGACCCCGCCGGTTCCGCCGGCCCCGCCGAGGCCGCCGTCA
>NZ_JCALCX010000051.1:0-29739 GCF_059812565.1 Mycobacterium sp. NGS49
TCCCCCAATGTTAGGTGTTATTGACAGTGTGTCAGTGCACCTGGACCACGGGCTGCTGCACTGCAGGTGCCAACGCGGGGTGCGGCGGGACGGTGGCAGGGATCTGCGGTCCGGTGCCAGGGAACTGCGGAAGAGGCAGCTGGCCGGGCATGTGCGGCACGCCGGTAATGATCTTGGAGGCTGCGAACGCGGCGCCCTGAGTGGTGTACACCGGCACGTAACCTTCGGTGTGCCCGGTCCACTCGTTGCCGGCGCCGGCGTGGCAGATCGGGTCCTGCGGATTGCAGTAATCAACGGCTTTGGATCCCAGCAGGGCGCTCTTGGTCGGCAGTGATCCGCCGGTCCGGTCGGCGATGTCGCCGAACGTGACCACCGCCGCGACGTTGCCGACGTACTCGGGCGGCAGCGAACTGCCCCAGCTGATGCCACCGATAGGGACCCCGGCCACGATGTCCATCACCGATGCGCCTTGCGAGTACCCGCCCAGCACGATCTTGGTGTTCGGACAGGACGACACCGTCGCTTTCACGTGAGAAATCACGTCGTTGGCGCCGTCGCCGCCGTGCAACTGCAACTTGCTGGCCGCGTAGTTCACGCCGTAAGTCCTGATATTCAGGCCGCTGGTCTGCTGGCGCAGCGAGTCCACGAACGCATCGCCGACCCGCCCCAGGCCGGGTGGCTCATTGGTTCCCCGGGCGAATACCACCTCGGCGTCCGGGCAGTCGTCGGCCCGGGCGGACGGGGCGGCGGCGAGGGAACCGAGCGGAAGGATGGCGGCGGACAGCGATGCGAGGCCCGAGAACAACAAGCCGGCCCGACCGGCACGTCGGATGAAGTGCTGATACACGCCGAAATTTTACCCGCGGCGTGGGTGCGCAAAACCTCCGAAGCTGTGGATGAACGACGGAACAGCGTCGCCAGGCGGCCTACGGTAGCGGGCGGACCGGTGACCAAAGGGAGGAAGGGTGCCTCTGCAAGCGGCAACCGGGCTGCACGTCAGCGGCTACCGCTATCTGATGCGGCGCATGGAACGGGCGTTGCTGAACGGGGATGTCAGCCCATCCGGGCGAGCGCGGTGCAGTGCGCTGACGCTCGGTGGCGTGGTGACGGTGATCGCTCTGGCGGGTTGCCTGCTCATCAGCCGGTTATGGCCCCAGCCAGAGCTCGGTGATGCCCGGATCGCGATGGGCCAGGCGTCCGGTGCGCTTTATGTGCGGGTGGGTGACACCTGGCATCCGGTACTCAATCTGGCTTCGGCGCGATTGATCGCGGCGACCGATGTTGATCCGCTTGCGGTGCCCGACGCCGCACTGGCGCGCAGCAAACGCGGAGCGCTGCTGGGCATTCCGGGTGCTCCCCAGGTGATCGCCGCGCCGCTGCCGGCGCCGGAAGCGGTCTGGACCATATGCGACAGCGATCGCGGCACAGGAACCGCCGTACTGATAGGCCGGTCGGCGGACCTGTCGATCGGCCGCGTGGGTGATGAGCGGGCCGTCCTGGTGACGGTCGGATCCGGTTCGCCGGCTTATCTGTTGTACCGTGGGCGACGGGCGGTGGTCGATCTGGCTGATCGTGCCGTCATCCGGGCGCTGACATTGCAGGGACAGACCCCGCACGTCGTTTCGCAGACTTTGCTGAACGCCGTTCCGGAGGCACCTGCGGTCGCGGTTCCCCGCATCCGCGGTACGGGCGCACCGGCAGGGGCATGGCTACCGGGGTTTCGCGTCGGCGATGTGCTGCGAATCACACACGCGCCCCGCGACGACTTCTACGTGGTGCTGGGCGGTGGGGTTCAGCGAATCGGTCAGGCCGTAGCGGACATGCTCCAGTTCAGTGGCTCGGCTGCCGACGTCAAGACCATTCCGCCGGGCCTGCTGCGTTCGGCCCCCGTCGTCGACACTCTGCCGGCTTCCGACCTGCTCGACCAGGCGACGCCGCTCGCGGGTGGCTCGGCGGTGTGTGCGCGGTGGGCGCCCCCGTCGTCGGGGCCGCCTCGCATTGAACTCATGGCGGGCGATGGCGCGTCGTTCCCCAACCTGGTGAGCCTGGCCCAGGCCGATGGCCGCGGTCCCGCACTGGACTCGTTTCACATCTCGCCGGGCCGCAGCGCCTACGTGGCCTCCCAGAGCCGGACCGGGAACGGTGACCGGGTGGACACGCGCTACCTGGTGACCGACACCGGGGTGCGGTTCGCGGTCCATGACGACCAGACCGCCCACCTGCTCGGCCTGCCGGGAACGGCCGTCGCTGCGCCGTGGCCGGTGCTGGCGGCGCTGCCATGCGGGCCGGAACTGAGCCGGGAGAAGGCGTCAGTCGCCCGCGACACGCTTGCGGCGGGGCCGTGACCGGCGACTCATGGCCAACGCCGCGAGAAGTGCGGACAGACAGATCGCGGTACCGATGAGCAGCCGCGGGTGCTGCTCCGGGGCCCGGCGGGCCGGAGGGGCCGGCACCGGCAGCGGTTTGGGGCCCGGGCTCGCGGTCGGCGCGGCGCTGTCGGTACTGACCGCCGCCAACGCGTCGACGATGCCGTTGCCGACGAACGGATCCCGTTCCGCGCTCGGGTGGTGTGCGGTGTTTTCGATGCGCAGCATCACCTGGCGCGCGGTCAACGCCGGAAACCGGGCCCGGAGCAGGGCGGCCAGTCCGCTGACGACCGAAGCCGCATAGCTGGTGCCGGAGATCGGCGACCGTCCGTTCACGCGGTTCACCACGCCGTCACCCGTGGGATCCAGCGAGGTCACCCCCTCGCCGGTGGCTGCCACGTCCACCCACGGCCCGGCCAGAGTGAACGACGACGGCGCGCCCCGGGAATTCACCGAACCGACAGTCAGGACGTAGTCGTCGTACCAGGCGGGGCTGACCACCACCGCGGCGGTGTCGCGAGTGACACCGGCCGGCTGCGCCGGACATTGCGCCGCGCTGCCGGTGTTGCCGGCCGCGGCCACGACGACGGCGTTCTTGACGTCGACCGCATACGCGAGTGCGGCGCCCAGGGCGCGATCGTCTATCGCCTGGGCGGCCGGCGCACAGGCGACCGAGGATATGTTGATGACCGAGGCGCCGAGGTCGGCGGCGGTGCGGACGGCCTTGGCCAATGTCGCGACGTCGCCCACGCCGGTGGCGTCACGGTCGGCGGCCGGGCCGAATTTGGAGCTGGACTGGCGGATGCTGATCAGGGTCACGTCGGGCGCGACCCCGGTGAAGTCGGGATCCGTTGTGGCGGCGATGATCCCGGCCACGATCGTGCCGTGCGCGTCGCAGTCCTGGGTGCCGTCACCGGTGGAAACGTAGTCGCCGCCGGCTACCAGTTCCTTCAGCCGTGGGTGTCTGTGGACGCCGGTGTCGATGACGGCAACGCGCTGCCCGGCTCCGCGGGTGAGCCGCCAGATCTGCGGCAGGTCGAAACCCGCGAGCTGAGCCGGTGCAGTGGCGCCGCCGGGTTCCGCCGTCGCTGTCGCACACAGCTCGCGTTGCACGGTGCGCCGTGCCGGTGACGGCAACGCCGGTGCCGGTAACCATTTGTCGTCGACCGGCGGGGGAGCGACCGCCCTCGCCAACGGTGTTCCGCACTGGGCCAACAGCGCCGCTGCGAGTAACGGACGGACCACCCGCCCGGGGTCACGCATGCACCGGGTCCAGGTTGCGGACGGCGGCGAACGCGCCGCACGTCCACAACGTCAGCGGGACGACGGCGGTGAGCGCGGTGCATCCCAGTGCCTGGACGCCGCGGCAGGCCACCGGCGACACCCTGACGGCGGGTGCGACGAAACCCACGCATATCGACGCGGCGGTTGCGGTCAGCGTGAGCGCCGCGACCCACGGCGCCTGCTCGGGCAGGCTGACGGCCACAACGACGAAAATCGTTGACAGCGTCGCGACTCCGCTCGCGGCGAACACGGCCGCGCGCGCCGGGTCGGTCCGGGAGTGCCAGATCAGCAGCCCCCCGGTCACAGCGGCCAGGGCGATTGCCCGGTGCGCGGCAAGCGCCGCGGCCACCGCGCCGACGGCGGCGGCTGCCGCGAAGCCCGAGCGCAAACAAGTCAACCAAGCCTGAGCGCGCGCGGTCTGCGCCGCCAGCGCCGTTGCGCTCCGCGGCTCGTCCTGATCGATGCGCGGCGCCAGATCGGCCAGCCGGATCGATAGCCACGGTGCCGCCTCGATCAGTCCGAGGCAGGCCAGCACCGTCACCGACCCGACCACGTGCGACGGGGCTGCTGCGACGACGCCGGCCAGTGCGGCAAACACCGCGATGAGCGAGCCGCAGGCCAGGGTGCCTAATGCAACTGTGCCGCAACGGGTTAGGCGAATCGCAATGACGGCTGTCGCGGCGACGGCCAGGCCGGCCATTAGCACGTTGGGCGCACCCGGTACGCCCGGTACCGCGAGCAGGCCGGCGACTCCGGCGAACGCCGTGGCGATGATGCCGAGGGTGGTCCCGGCGATCGGGTCGGGGCGGAACCGGAGCATCACCATCGCCGTCGTCAACGCGGTGATTGCGGCGGCGGCAGCGACCGCCGCCGTGGGATCGGCATGCCGGGCGGCGCCCCAGGCGTAGCGAATCAGCGTGTGTGCGGTCACGGCGGTGAAGCAGACGGCGGCCGCGGCGGCGGTCAGCCGGGCGATTCGCCCCGAGTTTGTGGTGTCCCGATACGCCGCGGACACCGCTTCGGCTTCGTCGTCGTATCGTACGACTGGTGGCGCCGGGCTCTCGCGGCTCAGGACGAGAACCGAACCGTCACAAATATCGTTCTGCGTCAACGTCGTCGAGTTCGGCAACGGTGCGCCGCCCAGTCGGGCCAGCCGGTAGCGGGCGCGGGGCTGCGCACCGCCCAGTAGGTCGACGATGCAGGGGATCAACTCCGCGACCGGCACGCCGGCGGGCAATGCCAGGTCGACGGAGGCGCTCTCGGTGTGCACGGCGACGCGGCGCAGGCCCGGCTCGGATACAGACATCCTCAACACGCTAGGCCGCTCCCCGACGAGCTGCGTGCGCCTGTCCACAGCTGTGTTCATTCTGTCCACAGCTGAGTTGTACTGAATTCCGTTGCGGCTTAACGTCACCCACTATGAACGCGGTCATCGAAGTCGCCGCCCCGCCCGAGGTGGCACGACCCGCAGCCTCGAACTCGCTGATGTTGGTGGTGCTGGGGGTAGGCCTCGCGGCGATGGTGTTCTTCCGGGGATCACCCGCGGCGCACAACCCTGCACTGCTGACCGTCCCGGTAATGATGCTGGGGTCCCTGACCTTCACGGCGGTGCGGGGTCAACGCCGGGGGGTGGTGATCGGCAGCGACCGAGACGAATACCTGGAGTATCTGCGAGGGCTGCGTGATCGTGTAGTCGAAATTGCTGTTGCGCAACATGAGTCGTTGATTCGTGCCCATCCCGATCCGGACACGTTGTGGACATTGGCCGGCGGTGCGCACATGTGGCCAACACCGGCCGTCGATCCGGCCTGCCGGGTCAGGGTCGGAATCGGGCCGGTCCCGCTCGAGACACGGTTGGTGGCCGCGGGAACACCGCCGGCGCAGCGGTGTGATCCCGTGACGGTCACCGCGCTGCGTCGCTTCTTGCGAACACAGTCGACGCTCTCCGACGCCCCGGTCGTGATTCCGCTGCACGCGGCGCACGTAGTCACCGTCGACGGCGACGCGTGCCGGGTCCGCGGGCTGTTGCGTGCCATCATCTGCCAACTGGCCATCTCTCACTCACCCGATCAGGTGCTGATCGCCGGCGCCGTGCAAGACCAAGTCGAGTGGGACTGGCTGAAATGGTTGCCGCACAACCAGCATCCCGACGCCACCGATCCGGTCGGACCGGCCCGGATGGTGTACCCGACGCTGGAGGAAGCCCGCGATGGGCTGGCCATGGTCACCTCGCGACATGTGGTGGTCGTCCTCGACGCGTCGGCGAATCGCCACGACGCGGTCCCGGTTCCCGGTGCGTCCGTGCTGAGGATCGGCTCCGCCGCCGCGTCGCTGACCATCCGCCATGCCGCCGGCGAGGACATCCTGGCGGCCCCCGACTACCTCGATCGGCACGACGCGGTGGTGTGCGCCCGTCGGGTGGCGGCCCACGCCGGTCGTTCACCGGCGGCGGGTGCCGACGCTTTCAACCTGTCAGGCGTCGGTTTCGACCCGGTCGCGCGGTGGCGCGATCAACCGCGGCAGGATCGCCTCAGCGTCCCGATCGGCACCACCCCCGCCGGCCGATCGGTGAACCTGGACATCAAAGAGGCCGCGCAAGGGGGTATCGGGCCACACGGGCTGTGCGTCGGGGCCACCGGGTCGGGCAAGTCGGAGCTGCTGCGTACCGTCGCCCTGGGCATGATGGCACGCAACTCACCTGGGGTGCTGAATCTGCTCCTTGTCGACTTCAAAGGTGGCGCAACGTTTCTCGACTTCGCCAGGGCCCCGCACGTGTCGGCGGTGATCACCAATCTCGCCGACGAGGCGCCGTTGGTCGCGCGGATGCGGGAGGCCCTGGCGGGCGAGATCAACCGCCGGCAACAGCTGCTGCGCAGTGCGGGCAACCTTGTCAGCGTCTCGGCCTACGACCGCTGCCGTGCTCCGGGATCAGAGGCTCTGCCGACGTTGTTCATCATCGTCGACGAATTCTCGGAACTGCTCAGTCAACATCCCGATTTCGCCGACACCTTCGTCGCGATCGGGCGGCTGGGCCGGTCGCTGGGAATGCATCTGCTGCTAGCCAGCCAGCGGCTCGAGGAAGGGCGGCTGCGCGGGCTGGAAGCGCACCTGTCCTACCGGATCTGCTTGAAGACACTGTCCGCCGGCGAGTCCCGGGCGGTCCTGGGCACCTCCGATGCGTACGAGCTGCCGAGTATGCCGGGCGCCGCCTTGCTGCGGTCCGCCAGCGGGGAACTGACCCGCTTTCAGGCCGAGTCGGTTTCGCGGCGGCCCCGCGTGGCCGGCGGTACGGGATTGCCGTCGGTGCGCCATTTCACTGCCGCGACCACTGGGTTGCCGGCGCATCCGGAGGCCGGACACGGTTCAACCCTCATGCAGACGGTGTTGGATCGGCTCGAGGGTCAGGGGCCGCCCGCACACCGAGTCTGGCTACCGCCGCTGGACGCGGCACCCGTACTCGGATCACTGCTGCAGACCTGCGCGCCGGCGCCACTGGCCGTTCCGATCGGCATCGTCGATCGTCCCTATGACCAGGCCCGCACGCCGCTGACGGTCGATCTGTCCGGTGCGGCGGGCAATGTAGCCGTCGTCGGAGGCCCCAGGTCGGGTAAGTCGACCGCGCTCTGCACCGTGATCACCGCATTGGCCGCCACCCACGGTCCGGGCCGGGTGCAGTTCTACTGCCTGGACTTCGGCGGCGGAGCGATGTCCGCCCTGCATGACGTGCCGCATGTCGGCGCGATCGCCGACCGGGCCCAGCCCGACCTCGTCCGGCGCATGGTCACTGAAATGCAGTCGGCCGTGCACTCGCGGGAGACCATCCTTCGCGACCGCGGCACGCTGGATCGCCTTCCGCACCTCTTCCTGGTCGTCGACGGCTGGGGCGGCCTGCGTCAGGAATTCGACGCGGTAGCAGAAATGGTCACCGCGCTGGCCGGCCAAGCACTCTCCTACGGTGTGCACGTCATGTTGTCGGCGACACGCTGGGCCGAGATCAGGCCGGCGCTGCGGGACCAACTCGGCACGCGCATTGAGTTGCGGCTCGGGGATCCCGCCGATTCCGAGCTCGATCGGCGGCAGGCGCGGCAGGTCCCGGCGAACCGACCCGGCCGCGGACTGAGCGGCGATGGAATGCAGATGATGATCGCCCTGCCCGGGCACGGACTGGCATTGAGCGGCGGCCCCGCCGCGCCACCCATACCGTTGCTGCCGAACGAAGTCGGCTACGACACGGTCGTCCGCGGTGCAGAGCACCGGACCAGGCTCGTGCTGGGCGTGGATGAACGCCGGTTACAGCCAGTCGCAATCGATTTCGAGCGGGACCGGCACCTGCTGATCCTGGGTGACAACGGCTGCGGCAAGACCGCGGCGCTGCGGACGCTGTGCCGCGAGATCCTCCGCATCCGCACCGCGGCGCAGGCGCGGTTGTTCATCATCGACTTCCGGCGCACCCTGCTCGGTGTCGTGACGTCGGATCACCTGGGCGGCTACGCCATGTCGCCCGCGGCGTTGAGTGCCCTGATTCCGGTGGTGGCCGAGCTGCTGAAAGCGCGGATGCCGGGCGCCGAGGTCACCCAGGCACAGCTGCGGGCCCGATCCTGGTGGACCGGTCCCGAGGTCTTCGTCGTGATCGACGACTACGACCTGGTCGCCACTTCGACCGGGAACCCGCTGCTTGCCTTGCTCGAATATCTACCCTATGCAAGCGATCTGGGGTTGCACGTGATCGTGGCGCGGCGAACCGGCGGCGCGGCGCGGGCGCTGTTCGAACCGCTGCTGGCCGGCCTGCGTGACCTGGGCTGCATGGGAATGATGATGAGCGGGCGCGCCGAGGAGGGCGTGCTCCTCGGATCGAGGCCGCCGGTGCCGCTGCCGCCGGGGCGCGGCACCCTGATCAGCCGGCTCGGCGCCGAGCAACTGGTGCAAGTGGCGTGGAGCCCGCCCACATGAGCACGCATCGCGCCGTGGTTGCCACCGGACCCGGGGCCATCCGGCGATTATGTTGCCCCGCAAGCGAAACCGAGACGCACACGGCGACATTGGCAGCCATCGACGATCCGGTCGCGTTGGTGGGTGGGCGACCGGCGGCCGTCGACGCGCTGTGGCGCACCACGCTGCGGTCGCTCATCGAAGGGCACCGGGGGCTGACCGTGGTCTACCCGTCATGGTGGTCGGCGTCGCGCATTGGCGTCGTGAGCGCGGCCGCACGAACGGTGGCGGGTGCCGAAGTTGTCGTCCATCCGCGGTCGTGGCTGCTGGCGCACCGGAATTCGGCGCTGGTGGTGGAGATAGCCGAACGGCTGGTGGCGATTTCGGGACCGGGAAGGCGGGTTGCCGCCGTGCCGCGCCGGGGCGAGGAGTCTGCCGTCGCCGCGGAGGTCACCCGCGCCATGGCCACCATGACGCTGAGCGCGGTTCTGATCGACGCACCGAGCACCGTCCCGGGGGCGGCGGGGCTGGCCAGGCTGATCGACGACGCGGTCATGCCCGGGAAAACCGTTACCACCGTGGATGACGCCGCGGCGGATCGACTGGCCCGCGAAGCAGAGCCGATTCCGGACGGCGAACCCGTGACGCGGCCGCGGGCTGTCGGTCGGAGTGGTGCGCGGCTGGCGACCGCAGCTGTCGCCGTGACGGTGGCAGGTCTCGCGGTGTGCGCGGTGTCCGTCGAGCACCCACCCCCGGGCATTCGTACCGAGCCGACGACAGTTCTGGTGGAGGGCGGGGTGGCGCTGACCATCCCGGCAGACTGGCCGGCGCGGCGGGTGATCGTCGGACCCGGGTCGGCGCGGGTGCAGATCACCTCGCCGTCGGATCCGGAAGCGGCGTTGCACGTCACGCAGACGCCGACGCCCGGTGAGACCTTGGCCGGCGCCGCCGATCGGTTGCGACGCGCGATAGATGCCGCACCGGCCGGCGTCTTCGTCGAGTTCAACCCCGCCGGGGTCAGCGCCGGTAGACCCGCGGTGACCTACCGGGAAATCCGGTCGGCCCACGACGTCCGGTGGACGGTGCTGCTCGACGGATCGGTGCGGATCAGCATCGGATGTCAGAGCCGGCCCGCCGCCCGGGACGCCGTCCGCGACGCCTGCGAGCAGGCCGTGCGGACGGCTCATGCGCTGGGATGAGGCCGGGAAATCAGCGGGAACCAAACCGGGCCCGGCGCGGTCGAACCTATCGAGGGACAGGAGAACAGATGAGCACGCCGGCGGCTACCAGCACACTCAACACCGACTTCGACTTGATGAGGTCGGTGGCGGCCACCATCGATGCCCGCAACGAAGAGATTCGGGCAATTTTGCACGCCTTTATCGGCCGGGTGGGCGCACTGCCGCCTTCGGTGTGGGGCGGCCTTGCCGCGGCCAGGTTCGCAGACGTGGTGGATCGCTGGCACGCCGAATCCACCCGGCTATATCACGTACTGCATGCCATCGCCGAGACCATCCGCCACAACGAGGCCACGCTGCGGGAGGCGGGCCAGAGCCACGCCGACACCATCGCCGCCGCCGGCGGAAATCTCTGAGCGCGAGACGGCCATGGATTCGACGCTGTCCTACGACTTCGGCGCCATCGAGCACTCCGTCCGTCAGGAGATTCACACCACAGCCGCACGCCTCAACGCAGCCCTTGATGAGTTGCGGTCCCAAGTCGCACCGCTGCAACAACTGTGGACGCGAGAAGCGGCCGCCGCGTACCAGTCCGAACAGCTCAAATGGCACCAGGCTGCGACCGCGCTCAACGAAATCCTCGTCGAGTTGGGACACGCGGTCCGCGACGGCGCCGACGAGCTGGCCGGCGCCGATCGCCGGGCAGCCGGCACTTGGCCGTGCTAGTCGTTTTGACCTGCGGGGATGCACCTCGGTAAGCTGCACCGTTGGCGTGCGGGTACGCCGGGGCCTCGGGTCAATGTCGGTCGCCGAGACCAGCCCCATCCGCCACCGCCTGACCGGCCCCCGGTTCCGACCGGGATCCACCCGAGAGAAAGAAGAAGGTAAGCGCTGTGCCTACATACGCGCCCAAGGCGGGTGACACCACGAGGTCGTGGTACGTCATCGACGCCACGGACGTTGTGCTTGGCCGCCTTGCCGTCGCAGCGGCGACGCTGCTGCGTGGCAAGCACAAGCCGACGTTCGCGCCCAACGTCGACGGCGGTGACTTCGTCATCGTCATCAACGCCGAGAAGGTCGCCATCAGCGGCGACAAACTGCAGAGCAAGATGGCTTACAACCACTCGGGGTATCCCGGCGGTCTGCGCAAGCGGAGCATCGGTGAGCTGCTGCAGAAGCACCCCGACCGGGTGGTGGAGAAGGCGATCGTCGGCATGCTGCCCAAGAACAAGCTGAGCCGGCAGATCCAGAAAAAGCTTCGCGTCTACGCGGGCCCGGAGCACCCCCACACCGCTCAGCAGCCGGTTCCGTTCGAGATCAAGCAGGTGGCGCAGTGACCGAGACCAGTCTGGAAACCACCGAAGTGGCAGAAGCCGTGGTCGAGAGTGAGTCGTTCGTCTTCGAGCGCCCCATCCAAACCGTCGGTCGCCGCAAGGAAGCCGTCGTGCGGGTGCGCCTGGTACCCGGCACCGGCAAGTTCGACCTCAACGGACGCAGCCTCGAGGACTACTTCCCGAACAAGGTGCACCAGCAGCTCATCAAGGCCCCGCTGGTCACGGTGGAGCGGGTGGACAGCTACGACATCTACGCCCTGCTGCACGGCGGGGGTCCGTCGGGCCAGGCCGGCGCGCTGCGTCTGGGCATTGCGCGCGCGTTGATCGTGGCCACGCCGGAGGACCGGCCGGCGCTGAAGAAGGCCGGGTTCCTCACCCGTGACCCGCGCGCCACCGAGCGCAAGAAGTACGGGCTGAAGAAGGCTCGCAAGGCGCCTCAGTACAGCAAGCGCTGATCAGCGACCACTTGCAGGCTGCGGGCGTGCATCTCCCGGCGATATGTCGGCATGTTTCGGCGTGTCGCGGGTATAGGACGCACGCCCGCAGCCAACAGTGGTCATATGCACGCTCGCCATCTGTGAGCCAACTGTGAGAGGTTTGTCCGCATGGGTCGACTATTCGGCACTGACGGCGTTCGCGGAGTCGCCAATCGCGAGTTGACCGCTGAACTGGCACTCGCTCTGGGTGCCGCGGCGGCGCGGCACCTGGCGAGTTCGACCGGCCCGGGCCGCCGAGTCGCCGTGATCGGCCGCGATCCGCGGGCGAGCGGCGAAATGCTGGAGGCCGCGGTGATCGCGGGCCTGAGTAGCGAAGGTGTGGACGCGCTACGGGTGGGGGTGCTCCCGACACCGGCCATCGCGTACCTGACCGGCGCCTACGACGCCGATTTCGGCGTGATGATCTCGGCGTCGCACAACCCGATGCCCGACAACGGCATCAAGATCTTCGGCCCCGGGGGCCACAAGCTGGACGACGACACCGAAGACCAGATCGAGAATCTGGTCGCCGCCGGGCCGGGCCTGCGCCCGGTGGGCGCGGGGATCGGTCGGGTCGTCGATGCCGAGGACGCCGCCGAGCGCTACCTGCGCCACGTCGGCAAGGCCAGCACTCGCCGGCTGGACGGGCTGACCGTCGTGGTCGACTGCGCACACGGTGCCGCGTCCCTGGCGGCGCCGAGCGCCTACCGGGCCGCCGGGGCGCGGGTCATCGCCATCAACGCCGACCCCGACGGTCTGAACATCAACGACCGCTGCGGCTCCACCCACCTGGAAGCGCTGCAGACCGCGGTCATCGCACACCGCGCCGACCTCGGACTCGCCCACGACGGCGACGCCGATCGCTGCCTGGCTGTTGACGCCAGCGGTGCGTTGGTCGACGGCGACACCATCATGGTGGTGCTGGCCCTCGCCATGAAGGAAGCCGGTGAACTGGCTTCCGACACGCTGGTGGCGACGGTGATGAGCAACCTTGGACTGCACCTGGCCATGCGCTCGGCCGGCGTGACCGTGCGGACCACCGGCGTCGGTGACCGCTACGTCCTGGAGGAGCTGCGGGCCGGCGACTACAGCCTGGGCGGCGAGCAGTCCGGGCACATCGTGCTGCCTGCACTGGGGTCCACCGGCGACGGCATCGTGACCGGGCTGCGTCTGATGACGCGGATGGTGGAGACCGGTCAGTCGTTGGCCACCCTGGCATCGGCGATGCAGACGCTGCCACAGGTGCTGATCAACGTCGAGGTCGCGGACAAGGCGACCGCCGCCGTGGCGCCGACCGTGCAGACCGCCGTGCAGCGGGCCGAGGCCGAGCTCGGCGACAGCGGGCGAATTCTGTTGCGGCCCTCCGGTACCGAGCCGATGATTCGGGTGATGGTGGAGGCGGCCGACGAGGAAATCGCGCAGCGGCTGGCCGTCAGCGTGGCCGACGCTGTCAGCACCGCCGGCTGACCCGAATTCGGTTGGAACCGCGACGCCCGCCATGGCGTCGAAGAGGGTATGAGAATTGATGGCGCGGATGTGCACGCGATCGCCGACCGGATCAATGACGCAGCCGAACTGATCGGCCGGGCGGCAACACAACACCTGTCGAGGCTGGTCTTCGACGGCGCCCGGGCCGGCCGGGACTACAGCGCCTGCGGCGACGCGTTACGCGCGGCGCTCGACCGCTTGGCCGTCGACGTGTCGCAGTGGTCCCGGGCGGCTGCCGAGATCGCGGCCGCGTTGCACGCCGAAGCCGGCCGCTACCGCGAGGCTGAGTTGTACGCCGCCGCTCGGATCGCCTGATCATGGCACAGCCGTTGGACGTCGCGGGGCGCCTGGCTGAAGGCCGGGCCGCCATCGAGCACACGCAAAGCTATGTGCGCGCCTGTGCGCAGGCCGGCTACCAGTACCCAGACCTGCCCGGTGGCGCGGCGCAAATCCACGATTGGTATGCCGGCGAAGACGGACTTGATCTGCGTGCCCTCGATGCCGACTGCGCGGCTCTGCGCGCTGCGGAAGCGGTGATCACCGAAGCGCTGCGATCGCAGCGCGATCAGCTCACCGGGCTGGCGACAGTATGGGCCGGAGCGGGGGCCGATCGCGCCGTCGCGTTCATGCGGCAGCACTGTGACGTCGCCGGCATGCTCGTCAGCGAGGTTCGTGCGGCAGCCCAGCGTTGCGAGTCACTGCGTGACAACCTGTGGCAGTTGGTCGACACCAAGGTCGCGACGACCACCGCGATCGACGACCGCACGCTCGCGCAGCGACCGACATGGTTGGCCGCCGCCGCGGCGGTCGCTACCGAGACATCCGCCAGGGAGTTGGTTGATCAGCAGATCAAGCCCTACGTAGACAACGACATTCGGCATGACTTCCGCGCCGCGATGCTGTCGACACGGTCGGGCGTCACCGCGGCCTATGAGACGGTCACCGACCGGTTCGCCGACGCACCGCGCGCTCATTTCGAGACCCCCGGCGACTTCGGGCCCGCCACGTTCTCGGGTACGCCGACCGGTCCGGCACGCTCGACGTTCACTCCGGCCCCGCCGACCGCCGCACCGCCGCCTGCGATCGCTCCGGCCTTCACTTCGCCGCCAGGCCCGACGCCGGGACTAACTCAGCCGGACTGGACAAGCGGCTGGTCCGGGGGCTCCGGGGTACCCGGCGCAGCCGGTGGTCTCAGTGGCGGTGCGGGGCTCGGCGGCCTGGCCGAGCGGATCGTTGCGGCGATGGGTGACCTGCTGGGATCGGCCGCCGGCCGACCCGGTAACGATCCGCTGGATGACGACGCCGACGACAGGCAGGAACCGGACCCGCCCGAGGAACACGAGGGGCCGAAGAAATCCCCGCCTTCGTCACCGGCCGGCGACCTCGCGACGGCAGCCGCACAGCCGGCCAGCCAGACGCCCCCGGCCACCGGGCCGCCCGGGCCCGCACTTCCCCCGGCGCAGGTGCCCCCGGCGGACCCCCCTGCCCCTGCCCCAGCCGCTTCGGCCGGTACGGGGCCGGCACCGAATCCGGCGGCCTCGACACCCTGCCAGATCGCGGCCAACGAGCTTCCCCAGGCGGGGCAATGACAGCCTGGTGTGCCTCAGGATGGCAGAAGCTGCAGCAGTTGCTCGACGTAGCGCACCGCTTCGCCGGCGTCTGCCGTCGCCGGCCGCACCAACAACGTGGTTACGCCCGACTCGGCGAAGACGGCCAGCCGCTCGGCGATGAAGCCGCGCGGGCCGATAAGAGAGACTCCGCGCACCAGTTCGTCGGGCAGGACGTCGATCGCTTCTCGTTTGTGGCCGGCCAGGTACAGCTCCTGAATCCGGTCGGCGGCCGCGCCGAAGCCGTAACGGGTGGCCAGCTGGTGGTAGAAGTTGCGGCCCTTGGCTCCCATCCCGCCGACGTAAAGGGCCAGTTGCGGTTTGATCCAGGCGAACCGGTCCTCGACATGGTCGCCGATGGCCAGCGCCGTCCCCACCATGACGTCCAGCGGGCCCAGAGCAGGATCCCGCTTGGCGGCACCCGCCGTCAGCGCCTCGCTCCAGACCAGATGGGCTTTGTCCGGATAGTAGAACGCGGGCTGCCAACCCTCGGCGATCTCCGCGGTCAGTTCGACGTTCTTCGGGCCCAGTGCCGCAATCGATATCGGAATACGTTCGCGCACAGGGTGATTGATCAGTTTCAGTGCCTTACCCAAACCTGTCCCGCGGTCAGCGGGCAGCGGGATCTGGTAATGCTTGCCGGCGTAGTGAAGCGGCTCCCTGCGCCACACTTGCCGGCAGATCTCCACCGTTTCGCGGGTCCGGCCCAATGGGGCGTCGAACTCGATGCCGTGGAAACCCTCGATTACCTGCGGCCCGGACGTGCCGATCCCGAGATTGAACCGGCCGCCCGACACGTAGTCCAGACCAGCGGCCGTCATGGCCAGCAGCGAGGGCGTCCGGATGTAGAGCGGGAGCACGCCCGAGGCCAGTTCAACGGTGCTGGTCCTGGCCGCCAGGAAGCCGAGCTGGCTGATGGCGTCGAAGGCGTAGGCTTCGGCGACCACGGCGACGTCGATACCGACCTTTTCCAGTTCGACGACGCGATCGACCGCCTCGTGAAACCCGCCCGAGTAGTCCAGCGCGATCCCGATTCGCATCAACGACACTTACCACGGCCGCGCTCCGGCCGAGAGTCAGCCTGTGGCGGTCCCCGTCCAGTACTCGGCGAATCGCTGACCGTCGTCGGCGAGCCGAAGGATATCGTTGCCGGTGAACCTCACCGGACCGTCCGGTCCGCCGCCCGTGCCCACCCAGCGGCCGGCAATCAGATCACCGTCGTGCAGCGGGCCGATTTCGACAGTGAAACTCAGATCCGTCAACATATTTCGCGTTTCTTCGATGATCTGGGCAAGTTCTTCCGGTCCGTGCACGTCACGCTCGGGCCAGTGACCTACGAAGTCGTCGGTGACCATCTCCGCGGCGATCGGCCGGCCGGCCCACAGCTCGTTTATCCACCGCCGGTACAGAGTCTGTGCGTCTGTCATGGTTGGCGACTACCCACTGCTGCGCCGCCGGACACCCCGGCGCATGCGCCGGTCACTTCAGCAGCGCGACGATCTTTTCCTCGGACGTCACCGGCGGCGCCTCGGGATCCACGGGATCGGTCTTGGGCAATGTCACGTCCGGATCCGCGAAGTCGCGGTAGGTCTTGTCGCCGGCAAGGGTGTAGAGCAGGTAACCGGTCAGCAATGCGCGGACAGCCCGCTGCGTCCTGCGATCAAAACCGGCGAGCCCCACCGCCTTCGATAGCCTTCGGCCCTCAACCAGGCCGCCGCCGGCGTCGGCCTTGCTGACGATGCGAAGGTTGGACCTGTGCCAGGCACTGTGCAAGGACAGCGCATTGGAATTCAGGGTCTTGGGATCGCCGGGCGCCGTCAGGATCAGTCCGGGCACGTCGAGCGTGGCGGCCGGCAGCTCTGCCGGGGGAGCGGTCACCGCAGGGAAGAGCGCCGCGACCGCGCCGAGCGGGCGGCCGGCCGGTCCGGCCATGCCGGCCGCGGCGAACACCGCCGCCGAACCGCCGAAGCCGTGACCGACCAAGCCCAGTTTGGCGGGGTGCACGCTGATCTTGCCCGGACCCAGGCGTACACCCGACACGATGTCCAGGGCCACGCCCAGATCGAACGCGAAGTTCATCGCCGAGGGCATCAGGCCCCGCTGGGTGTCGGGTGCCCCTGCGACGATCCCCCAGGAGGCCAGGTGCTCGAGCAGGCCCGAATAGTTGGCCGAACCGGTCAGCCAGTCGTGGCCGAATGCGATGCCCGGCAGGTTCAGCCCGGATTCGGGGGTGTACACCACCCCGGGCAATCCGGCAAAGGCCAGGTCACCGCGGAGAACACGATGTGGACCACGACGGTTGAGGGCGGCGACGAGCTTGCGGATGCGGGCCACGCGTCGACGTTAGCGGTGCGTCGGCGGATGGGTAAAGTGGGTCCACCTCGCGCCGTCCCAGTAGCGTTGCCCCGGTTGCCCGGACGGGTCGGGGTACCACCCCGGCGGTATCGCCGCCGGCGGTGCCGGCACCAAAGCGTGTTGCGGTTGCCAGGCCGGGGCTTGGGGATTCTGAGCCAGACTCCGCACCTGCCGGATGGCGTGCATGTTGGAGAACAGGGCGATCCAGTTCAACACAACCAGCGACGCCAGACTCCACCATCCGGCCAGCAGACAGTGGGTCTGCGCGTCCTTGTACGCCTGTTCGCATTGCTCCAGGGTTCCGGTGTGGCGAACGGTGTGCTGCTGCCAGAAAATCAGTGCGCCGGTGTGCCTGAGCAGGCTGATATGGAACAGCGGTGCCGAGTTCGGGTATCCGGTCGCGGCCGGCTGCGGATAGGGACCGGGCGGCTGATACGGCTGTGACACAGCAGACCCCTTTGCGCAGGTAGAGAGATTCACGATAGCGCCGGTCCCGGTGATAATTCAGCACCTGCACTACCCTGGTCAGAATGTGCGGAATCGTCGGCTACGTCGGGCAGCGTCCTGCCTGCGATGTCGTGATGAACGCCCTGCGCCGGATGGAGTACCGCGGCTACGACTCCTCAGGCATCGCGCTGGCCGACGGCAAGGGCAAGCTCACAGTGCGCCGCCGCGCCGGTCAGCTGGCCAATTTGGAGTCCGCGCTGGCCGAGATGACGTCGGCCGAACTGGTCGGCACAACCGGCCTGGGCCACACCCGCTGGGCCACCCACGGCCGTCCTACCGACCGCAACGCGCACCCACACCGCGATGCGGCCGGCAAGATCGCCGTCGTTCACAACGGCATCATCGAGAACTTCGCCTCGCTGCGTCAGGAGCTCGAGGCCGTCGGCGTGGAGTTCGCCAGCGACACCGATACCGAGGTCGCCGTGCATCTGGTCGCCCGGGCGTATCACCATGGCGAGACGGCCGGCGATTTCGTCGCGTCCGTGCTGTCGGTACTGCGCCGGCTGGAAGGCCACTTCACCCTGGTCTTCGCCAATGCCGACGACCCTGGCACCATCGTCGCCGCTCGCCGGTCGACGCCGCTGGTCATCGGGATCGGCGACGGGGAGATGTTCGTGGGCTCCGACGTGGCTGCCTTCATCGAACACACCCGCCAGGCGGTCGAATTGGGGCAGGACCAGGCCGTGGTGATCACTGCCGACGGCTACCGGATCACCGATTTCTTCGGCAGCCAAGACCTGCAAGCCGGCCGGGAGTACCGCGAGTTCCATATCGACTGGGACCTCGCCGCCGCCGAAAAGGGCGGTTACGAGTACTTCATGCTCAAAGAGATCGCCGAACAGCCCACCGCGGTGGCCGAGACGCTGCTCGGTCACTTCGTGGACAACCGGATCGTGCTCGACGAGCAACGGCTGTCGGATCAGGAACTGCGCGAGATCGACAAGGTGTTCGTGGTCGCCTGCGGCACGGCTTACCACTCCGGACTGCTCGCCAAGTATGCGATCGAGCACTGGACGCGATTGCCGGTGGAGGTCGAGCTCGCCAGTGAATTTCGGTACCGGGACCCCGTACTGGACCGCAGCACGCTGGTGGTGGCGATCTCGCAGTCCGGCGAGACTGCCGACACGCTCGAAGCCGTCCGGCACGCCAAGGAGCAGAAGGCCAAGGTGCTGGCGATCTGCAACACCAACGGCTCCCAGATTCCGCGCGAATGCGACGCGGTGCTCTACACCCGCGCCGGCCCCGAGATCGGGGTCGCCTCCACGAAGACATTTCTCGCGCAGATCACCGCCAACTACCTGGTGGGTCTGGCGCTGGCACAGGCCCGCGGCACCAAATATCCCGACGAGGTCGAACGCGAGTACCGCGAGCTGGAAGCGATGCCGGACCTGGTGGCCCGGGTGATCGCTGCGAGCGGACCGGTGGCGGACCTGGCCTACCGGTTCGCCCAGTCGTCGACGGTGTTGTTCCTGGGCCGCCACGTGGGCTACCCGGTGGCGCTGGAAGGCGCGCTCAAGCTCAAGGAACTTGCGTATATGCACGCCGAGGGTTTCGCGGCCGGCGAACTCAAGCACGGCCCGATCGCGCTGATCGAAGACGATCTGCCGGTGATCATCGTGATGCCCTCGCCAAAGAGCGCTGCTACCTTGCACGCCAAGCTGCTGTCCAACATCCGCGAGATCCAGACCCGCGGGGCGATCACCATCGTGATCGCCGAGGAAGGCGACGAAACGGTGCGGCCCTACGCCGACCACCTGATCGAAATACCCGCAGTATCAACGCTTCTGCAGCCGCTGCTGTCGACCATCCCGCTGCAGGTGTTCGCCGCGTCGGTGGCCCAGGCCCGCGGTTACGACGTCGACAAACCCCGAAACCTGGCCAAGTCGGTGACGGTCGAGTAGGAGACCCCGGTCGTGAGGATGAGATGGGGTATCGCAGGTATCGCGGCATTCGTCGCGGCGTACGTCACCCTGGTCTCGCTGTATGCCTTCGCCGGCATGGGCCCGTCGCATCCCCTTACGCAGGCCCAGCCGATGGCCGACGGGACGACCGTGACGCTGGACGTGGTGGGTATCCAGCCGTATCGCAACGCTTTGGTCGGAGACCTGACCGTGTCGCCCGGACCCGCCCTGCTGGATCCGCGAACCGGCAATCTCACCGAAGATCTCACCGTCACCGTCACCTCCGCGACAACCCCGACCAGCCGATCCTGGCCGAAGGGCACGCAGCCGGGCGTTTTCCCGGTTTCGCTGAACATCAGCGGTGACGTCTCGGACTGGCCCTTTGACACCTACATCTCCAAACCGGTCTCCGTCGACCTCTTCCGGGGCACCCCGCAGACACCGGAACGGGCGTCGGTGTCATTCGTCGACCGCCTTCCCGGCTGGAAGGCGGGGGTGCAGGGCGGCAAGGCGGGCGGGGTCGGCGGACCGTACCGAGCGGAGTTGCAGCGGTCGCCGAGCACCGTCGCGCTCGCGGTCGTCCTGGTCGGGGTGCTGCTCGCGCTCGCCTGCCTGGCGCTGGTGGTATCCGTTCAGACGGTGCGGGACCGCAGGAGGTTCCAGCCGCCCCTGACAACGTGGTTCGCCGCCATGCTGTTTGCGGTGATACCGCTGCGCAATGCGCTTCCCGACGCACCGCCGTTCGGAGCGTGGGTGGACGTGACGGTCGTGCTCTGGGTGATCGTGGCCCTGGTCGTGGCGATGGGGCTGTACGTGTCGTGCTGGTGGCGGCACCTGGCACCGGAGAAACCGGAGAACCCCGAGACACCGGACAAGCCTGCCGAACCGGCGCAGGCGAAACCGGACACGCCGCCGAAACCCGCTGAGCCGGTCGCGACCAGCTGAACCGTTACCCGCATGCCGACGGGTTCGCGGCCGGCAAACGGCGTCCCCACGTCGGCCACGTGATCGAAGCAGCCTCGGCAGCAACGCTTTTGCCGCCGCTCCCGGTGACCATCCCGATGCAGGCCGCGCCGGCAGTCGAATAGCCGCCGTCGTTTCCCCCAAGTCGCCACACGCACGCGGAGCTTCCATTACATTTGCACCGGGTCGGGCATGACGGCGGGGGGAAGAACATGCGCGCGCCGGTCGCTCTCGTAGCGATTTTTATTCCATCCTGGTCGTCGATATGACCTTGACCCCGGGAGCCGAGCTGCGTGATCCGGTCGACCACCAGCCCAGAGAAGACCTCAGCTTGCCGGTGACGTTCACCCACAAGCTGTCGGGTGGGACGCCTGAAATCGGAGTGGCTTGATGAAACTTGGCATCGCTGGCCTGCTGCTCTTCATCGCGGCCTACCTCGCCTCGACGTCCCTGTACGGCAGCGCCGGCAAAGGTCCGCATGACTTGACACAAGGGCACCCGACCTCCGACGGCACCTCTGTCACCCTCGACCTGCAGGATGTTCAGCAGAGCAACACCGTGCTGGTGACGAACCTCTCCATAGCGCCCGGACCGGCGCTGCTGGATCAGCAAACTCATGGTCTGACCGAGGACCTCAGCATCGTGGTCACCTCTGCGGTGACGCCGACCAAGCGCAGCTGGTCGAAGGGCATGCTGCCCGGCAGCTTCCCGGTCCCGTTGAGCCTGGTCGGTAACGTCGCCGATTGGCCTTTCGATCGTTACCTCTCGGGGCCCATCACCGTCGAATTGTTCCGCGGCGAGCGCCAGGTCCCGGAAAGAGCGGCGGTGACTTTCACCGACCGTCTCGCCGGCTGGCGCATCGACATCCCGGCCACCGACGGCTCCGGTGGGCCCTACCGAGTGAAACTGCAGCGCTCGCCGAGCACTGCGGCGTTCGCCGTAGTCATCCTCGGTGTGCTGGTCACGCTGGCCGGCCTGGGTCTGTTCGTGGCGGTCCAGACGGCACGCGACCGAAGAAGATTCCAGCCTCCCATGACGACGTGGTACGCGGCGATGCTCTTCGCTGTGGTGCCGCTGCGCAACGCGTTGCCCAATGCACCGCCGTTCGGGGCCTGGGTCGACGTCCGGGTCGTACTTTGGGTCATCGTCGTCCTGGTGCTGTCGATGACGATCTACATCACCTGCTGGTGGCGTCATCTGGCACCGGACCAGCCGGCGAAACCGGCTGAGCCCGTCTCGACCGGCTGAACCGGGGCCGCCCAGCCGGTACGCTCCGACTGCCGGGCGTGAAAGGGTTGGACGGTGGCGAGGGCATCGATATCGGTACGGGCCCGTGCCCTGGTGCGCGCGGTGTGGCACTACGTCATCAGCGCCCCGCTGACCTACGGGTGGCTGCTCGCCTTGGCGATCACCACGATCGCGCAGAACATGCTCACCGGCCGTCAGCTGCACTCGATACTGCTGCACCGCTATACCAACATTCACGCGCTGGCCACCGATCCGCTGGGCGTGTTGTTCTCCAGCTTGTGGTGGATCGACGGCCGGAGCCTGGAACCCTACTTGCTGCTGTTCACCCTGTTCCTGGCGCCGGCCGAGCGATGGCTGGGCCAATTGCGCTGGCTCGCGGTGGGATTGACGTCACACATCGTGGCGACCTATGTCAGCGAAGGCCTGCTGTACCTGGCCATCGAGATGCACGAAGCCTCGCCCCGATCGGTGCGCGCCCATGACATCGGCGTCAGCTACTTCATGGTCGGAGTGATGGGCATCCTCACCTACCGCATCGCCCGGCCGTGGCGCTGGGGGTATCTGGGCATACTGCTGCTGATCTTCGGCTTCCCGGTGTTGTTGATGGACCGCATCGAGCTGAGCTTCACCGCCATCGGTCATTTCGCTGCGTTGCTGATCGGTCTGGCGTTCTACCCGATGGCCCGCGAGCTTGACCGGGCGCCATGGAACCCGGCCCGACTCAAACAGCTGTTCCGTCGGCAGCAGGCACCCGAGGCGCCGGCGTGATACTCGACAGTGAAGCAATCGATCGAGGGCAGAACGGAATAGCGCATGTGCGGCATCTGCGGTGAGATCCGCTGGGACGGCGAAGCGGCTGATGTCGGCGCCGTCACCAGGATGGTCGACGCCATGGCGGCGCGGGGACCGGACGGGTCGGGCGTGGTGGCGCACGGACCGGTTGCGCTGGGGCATCGACGACTGTCGATCATCGATCTGTCGGCCTGCGGCTCCCAGCCGATGGTGGACAGCGAGCTCGGCTTGACGCTGGTGTTCAACGGTTGCATCTACAACTACCAACAGCTGCGAAAAGAACTCCAAGCCGACGGCTACCGCTTCTTCTCCACCGCGGACAGCGAGGTGGTGATCAAGGCATTCCACAAGTGGGGCGCCGGATGCGTGGACCGCTTCAAGGGCATGTTCGCCTTTGCCGTCGTCGACCGGGCCTCGGGCGTGGTGACGCTGGCGCGCGACCGGCTGGGCATCAAGCCGCTGTATCTTGCCGCGGCGCCGGGCCGGCTCCGGTTCGCATCGTCGGTGCGTGCGCTGCTGGACGCCGGCGGCGTCGACACCGAACTGGATCGTCATGCACTGCACCACTACATGACCTTCCACGCGGTGGTGCCGGCGCCGCGCACCATTTACCAGGGCATACGCAAGCTCCCCCCGGCAACGGTACGGGTGGTTCAGCCCGACGGCACGCACACCGACAGCGTGTACTGGGCGCCGAAGTTCGGCCGCGACCCGGCTCGCGCCTCGTGGTCGGCGGGCGACTGGCAGCACGCGCTGATGGACGCGCTGCGCGCCTCGGTGCAACGCCGGATGGTCGCCGACGTGCCAGTCGGTGTGCTGCTGTCGGGCGGCATCGACTCCTCAGTGGTGGTGGCGTTGCTGGCAGAGCAGGGCCAGCACGGCCTGGCCACATTCAGCATCGGGTTCGACTCCGCCGGCGGCGAATCCGGCGACGAGTACTTTTACTCCGACCTGATCGCGAAGACTTTCGACACCGATCACCACAAGATCCATATCGATTCCTCGCGGCTCCTGCCCGCCGTGCCGAAAACCATTGCCGCCATGAGCGAGCCGATGGTCAGTCACGACTGCGTGGCCTTCTATCTGCTCTCCGAAGAGGTCAGTAAATCGGTCAAGGTCGTGCAGTCCGGTCAGGGAGCCGACGAGATCCTGGCGGGTTATGGCTGGTACCCGCCGCTGGCCGGCGTGCCCCGCGCGCAGGTCACCGACGTGTACGCCAGGCATTTCTTCGACCGCACCCACCGCGACGTGTTGTCCATCTATTCCCCCGACTACTCCCTCGAGGCAGACGTCAGCCGGGAATTCGTCAGCGCCCATCAGGCGGCGCCGGGCGCCGACACCGCAGTGGACGCCGCCCTTCGGCTCGACACCCAGGTCATGCTCGTCGACGATCCGGTCAAACGGGTTGACACGATGACCATGGCCTGGGGATTGGAGGGGCGCGTCCCGTTCCTCGACCACGACTTCGTAGAGCTGGCAGCCACCTGCCCACCCGAGCTGAAGCTGGCCTCCCACGGCAAAGGCGTGCTCAAGGACGCGTCTCGGGCGCTGCTGCCGCCCGAGGTGATCGACCGGACCAAGGGCTACTTCCCGGTGCCGGGGATTCGGCACCTGCACGGCGAATTGCTGGACATGGTTCGCGATGCGTTGACCAACAGTGCCGCCCGCAGCCGCGGGCTCTACCGCGCCGAAGCCGTCGAGGCATTGCTGAAGGCGCCGAACGAATCGCGGACCACGTTGGACGGCAACTCACTGTGGCAGCTGGGCCTGCTCGAGATGTGGCTGCAGAGCATGGCGGGCTGACGACGTGGGGCAACAGGTGCGCGCGCTGTACGGCGCATCGCTTTCCCCGGATGCGACCGCGTTCGCTCACCTGGTCGACGACGGTGGCTATCCCCGCGCGGTGCAGCGCTTTCTGCGCGGTCGGCGGGCGAGCTCGTCGCGCGATGTCGAGTTGCCGGTGCACGGTCCCGTGTTGCGCGTCATCCATTCCGCCGACGGTCACTGGCTGGCCTGCGAAGTGGCTCCCGACGGCGGTACCCGCAGTCAGATCTGGGTTGTCACAACCGATCCCGACGACCGGATGGCCCGGCGCATCGACACCGAAGAGCACGGGACCGCCGAGCTGGTCGGCTGGGACGGTACCCGGGTTTCGGCCATTCTGACCGGTGAGGACGGGGTGGGAATCTCGTGCCTGATCGATCCCGCCGATGGGCACTGCACCGTGCTGGACCGCCGTTCCGGCGGACGACTGGTCGACGCCTGGTCGGGGGCGGCTCTGGTGCGGGTCGGGCCGCGCGGCTACCAGGAGATGATCATGCTGCACGGCCACACTGAAATCGCTTTGCTGCCGGCCGATCCCGGCTCGACCACGGCCACCGGCGTCATACTCGACGACCACCAGCCGCGCCGCATCCGCCACGGCCCGACCAGCGAAGACGCCAAGTTGTACTACCCGGGTAAGTTGTACGGCGCCAAGGGTCGCGGCTATGTGCGGGCATTGGTGCGCAGTGACAACGGCTGCGAATACGCCCGGCTGCTGGAAGTGACGGCTACCGAGGATGGGGTCAGTTACCTCGTGGTGGCCGAACGACCCGACTGTGAACTCGATGAGTTCGCGGTCAGCGATGACCTGTCCACCATCGCGTTGCTGTGGAACACCCAGGGGCGCAGCGAGTTACAAATACTCGAGTACAGCGACTACACGCTGACCGAACCGATTCCGCTGCCCGGGCCGCTGGCCGGCCAGTTGTCCATCAGTGCAGGTGGCTCGCTGGTCGCGATGACGATTGAAGGCCCGGATATGCCGCGCACCGTCGAGCTGGTCAACCCCCGCTCGCGGCAATGGGAGCCGATAGATCGCGAACCCAGCCGCGGGCCGGTCATCGGCGGGTTCTCGGCCCACTCGGCACCCGAGACCATCACCACCCGTGACGGATTGTGCTTGAACGCTTGGCTTTTCCGGCCCGCTGCGCACATCGAGTCGACCGGCGCGGTGGTTTACCTGCACGGTGGCCCCGAGGGACAGTCCCGGCCCGGATACAACGAGATCTTTGCGCAGTTGGTCAACGACGGGGTGACTGTGCTGGCGCCCAACGTCCGTGGTTCCGGCGGCTTCGGGCGCACCTTCGTCCATGCCGACGACAAAGAGAAGCGGTTCGCGGCTATCGACGACGTCGCCGATTGCGTGCAGTACCTGGTGGCCAGGGAGCTGGCCGACCCGGCGCGCATCGCCTGCGCCGGCTGGTCGTACGGCGGCTACCTGACTATGGCCGCGTTGACTTTTCACCCGGACCTGTTCGCGGCCGGCGTCAGCATCTGCGGGATGAGCGACCTTGGCACCTTCTACCGCAACACCGAGGCCTGGATTGCCGATGCCGCGTACCCGGAATACGGGCATCCGGTCAACGACCGGGAACTGCTCGATCGGTTGTCGCCGCTGCTGCGGGTCGATGCGCTCACCGCCCCGCTGCTGGTCGTGCACGGGGCCAACGACAGAAATGTTCCGGTGACCGAGTCCGAGCAGATTGTCGAGGCGCTGCGCCGGGCCGGCCGCGAGGTGCGCTACCTGCTCTTCGAAGACGACGGCCATGCGATCTCGAAACGGGAGAATCGGGCGGCGCTTGCCACCGCCATGAGCGAATGGCTGACCAAGGCCTTCGCCACTAACCGAACCTGAGCACGACCGGTTCCGCGGCGAACGTAACCTTGCTACGTGCGGCACTACTACCTCGCTGATGCGATTCGCGAAGCCGAAGCGCCGCTGCTGGCCAACCTGCCCGACGGCGCCTTGATGAAACGGGCGGCGTACGGACTGGCCACCGCGATCATTCGTGAGCTGACCGCGCGTGCGGGCGGGGTAGCGGGCCGCCGGGTCTGCGCCGTCGTCGGATCCGGTGACAACGGCGGCGACGCAATGTGGGCGGCGACCTTCCTGCGCCGGCGCGGCGCCGCGGCCGACGCGGTATTGCTCAACCCGGAACGAGCACACCTTAAGGCGCTGGCCGCATTTCGCAAGGCGGGCGGCCGCGTCGTCGAAAAGATTGATCCGACAACGGATCTCGTTATCGACGGAGTGGTGGGCATCTCCGGGTCGGGGCCGCTGCGGCCGGCCGCGGCGCAGGTGTTCGACCAAGCCGCTGACATTCCGGTGGTCGCCGTGGACATTCCCAGTGGAATCGACGTGGCCACCGGCGCGATCGCCGGCCCCGCGGTACGTGCCGCGCTCACCGTCACCTTCGGCGGGCTCAAACCGGTGCACGCGCTGGCCGACTGCGGCCGCGTCGAACTCATCGACATCGGACTCGATCTGGCCCCCACAGAGGTTGTCGGTTTCGAGGCCGCCGATGTGTTGGCCCGCTGGCCGGTGCCCGGTGCCCACGACGACAAGTACACCCAGGGCGTCACCGGCGTGCTGGCCGGGTCCTCGACCTACCCGGGCGCCGCCGTGCTGTGCACGGGCGCAGCCGTCGCGACACACTCGGGGATGGTCCGCTACGCCGGCGGCGCCCACCGCGAAGTGCTCGCCCAGTGGCCGGAAGTCATCGCCTCGCCCACCCCGGCAGCGGCCGGTCGGGTACAGGCCTGGGTGGTCGGGCCGGGGCTGGGTACCGACGAAACCGGGGCCGCGGCGCTGTGGTTCGCGCTGGAGACCGACCTGCCGGTGCTGGTCGACGCCGACGGGTTGACCATGCTGGCCGCCCATCCGGATCTGGTGGCCGACCGTACCGCCCCCACGGTGCTGACCCCGCACGCCGGGGAGTTCGCCCGGCTGGCCGGATCACCGCCGGGTGATGACCGGTTGGGCGCGACACGGCGGCTGGCCGACGCGCTGGGGGCCACCGTGCTGCTCAAGGGCAACGTCACCGTCATCGCCGAGCCCGGCGGCCGCGTCTACCTGAACCCGGCGGGACAGTCCTGGGCGGCCACCGCCGGGTCTGGGGACGTGCTGTCCGGAATGATCGGTGCCCTGCTCGCGTCGGGACTGCCGGCCGGCGAGGCAGCCGCGGCCGCGGCATTCGTCCACGCCCGGGCGGCGGCGTTGTCGGCCGCCGATCCGGGACCCGGCGAGGCGCCTACGTCGGCGTCGCGGATTTTGCACCACATTCGGGCGGCCCTGGCTGCCCTGTAAGTTCCCCGCCCAACGAAAGGTTGCACCGTGACCCTCAGCCGCCCGTCCGTGCCCGCGCACTCAATCGCCCCCGCCTACACCGGCCGCATGTTCACCGCCCCGGTGCCGGCTTTGCGGATGCCCGAGGAGTCGATGGATCCCGAGGCCGCCTACCGCTTCATTCACGACGAGCTGATGCTCGACGGCAGTTCGCGGCTGAATCTGGCCACCTTCGTCACCACCTGGATGGACCCCGAGGCCGGCAGGTTGATGGCCGAGACGTTCGACAAGAACATGATCGACAAGGACGAATACCCGGCGACCGCGGCGATCGAGCAGCGCTGTGTGTGCATGGTGGCCGACCTGTTCCATGCCGAGAACCTGCGCGACGACGACCCCAGCAGCGCCACCGGGGTGTCCACCATCGGCTCCAGCGAGGCGGTCATGCTGGGCGGGCTGGCGCTGAAGTGGCGCTGGCGTGCCAAGACCAAGGACTGGAAAGGCCGCACCCCCAACCTGGTCATGGGCTCCAACGTGCAGGTGGTGTGGGAGAAATTCTGCCGCTACTTCGACGTCGAGCCGCGCTATCTGCCGATGGAGGAGGGACGCTACGTCATCACTCCCGAGCAGGTGATCGACGCCGTCGACGAGAACACCATCGGGGTGGTAGCGATCCTGGGCACCACCTATACCGGCGAACTCGAACCGGTCGCCGAAATCTGCGCCGCACTGGACAAATTGGCTGCAGACGGTGGCGTGGATGTGCCGGTGCACGTCGATGCCGCCAGCGGGGGCTTCGTGGTGCCGTTCCTGCATCCGGAACTGAAGTGGGACTTCCGGCTGCCACGGGTGGTGTCGATCAACGTCAGCGGGCACAAGTACGGGCTCACCTATCCCGGGGTCGGGTTTGTCGTGTGGCGCAGCGCCGAGCACCTGCCCGAGGACTTGGTTTTCCGGGTCAACTACCTGGGCGGCGACATGCCGACCTTCACGCTGAACTTCTCGCGCGCCGGCAATCAGGTGGTGGGCCAGTACTACAACTTCCTGCGGCTGGGCCGCGAAGGCTACACGCAGGTGATGCAGTCGCTGTCGTGGACCGCGCGGTGGTTGGGCGAGCAGCTGCGCGTAGGCGAGCACGCCGAGCTGATCACCGACGGCACAGCGATCCCGGTACTCGCCTTCCGGCTCGCCCGCAATCGCGGGTACACCGAGTTCGATCTCTCCCACGAGCTGCGCGGCTACGGATGGCAGGTGCCGGCCTACACCATGCCGGACAACGCGACGAACGTGTCGGTGCTGCGCGTCGTGGTGCGCGAAGGCCTTTCCGCCGACCTGGCCCGCGCGCTGCACGACGACACCGTCAAGGCGCTGGCTTCGCTGGACAAGCTGAAGCCGGGCGGGCACTACCAGGCCGAGCACTTCGCGCACTGAACCGTCGTCGGTGCCGGTGACCTAAGCCTGGTGGCCGAACTCGACCGGTCGCCCGAGGCGGCCCTTGGCGCTTGGGCGGTCATCGCCGTTTTGCAGGGCGGCTGCCGAGGTTGAGGAAATGTGTGATACATCACCGTGCTGGTTCTGTCTGGGGTAGTTGCTGGACAGATTCGGCTTTCGGTCCTCGATGGTAAGGCGTGTCGCCGCCTGACCTTGTGCCAAGTGTGATGTCGGAGGTTGTGATGGCGTTTGTAGTCGCGGTTGCGTCGGACTTGGGTGTGGCTTCGGGTCGGTTGGCCGGGATTGCGGGTTCGCTGGCTGAGGTTGCTGCCGGGCTGTCGGGTGCGACGACTGCGGTGGCGACGGCGGCGGGGGATGAGGTGTCGGTGGCGGTGGCGGCGTTGTTTGCGGATCATGGCCGGCAGTTTGTGGTGGCGCATGCTCAGGCGAGCGCGGTTGGTGTGGAGTTTTCTCGGGTGTTGGCTGCGTCGGGGGCGTATGGGGGTGCTGAGGCGGTTAATGGGCGTGTGTTGGGGGCGGTGGAGCAGCAGGTGTTGGCAGCGGTGAACGCGCCGACTCGGCTTTTGGTGGGGCGGGCATTGATCGGTGATGGTGCTGATGGGGCGGCGGGGACTGGTCAAGCTGGTGGGGCGGGCGGCATTTTGTGGGGTGATGGGGGTCAGGGTGGGTCCGGTGTGGCCGGTGGTGGTGCGGGTGGTGCCGGTGGTCAGGCGGGGCTGTTTGGTCGCGGTGGTGCTGGGGGGCGGGTG
>NZ_JCALCX010000052.1:0-27224 GCF_059812565.1 Mycobacterium sp. NGS49
TAAATCGAACACATGTTCGATACTACCAGGCGCCAGCCCTGCCGGCGTCTTGGCGGGGCCCCAACTCTGTGGATAACCGCGGCCGAAGGCGCCCACTGGCGGACACGTCGTCGCGACTGGACCCCGGCGGCCCCACGCCGCTAGCCTTCGGCTATGGGGCGCAAGCCACCAGGGAAATCCCACTGATGTTCGACAAGCCCACCGCGCGGGTGGTCGCTCTGATCGCTCTCGTGATGCTGGTCGCGACGGCGCTGCGCGGCTATCTGCCGGCCCACCAGGGCCGGCAACTCCCGGAAGAGGGCCCGGACAAGACAGCGCTGATGTTTCTCGTCGCGGCCATTGCCACCACGCTGGCATTGTTGGCGTTCGCAATCATCGCCCGACTGCGTGATCCGCGCGCGGCGGCGCCCAGCGCCGGCGCCCTGCCCGACATGCTGGGTGGCGGCAGCGCACGGCCAAGCTGGCGTGTGGTGCTGATCGCGCTCGCGGTGATCGTCGCCTGGGTCCTGGTTACGATCGTGGTGTCGCAGGTCTTCGCCCCAACCCGGATCGGTCTCGATGCGCCGCAACCGGATTCGACCACGACCCCGTCGCCGCCAGGCGGATCCGCTCCGAAACCCGGGCAGCCGGCGCGGCACAAGGACACTCCGGACGTAATCGGGTCGCTGCTGGCCTTTCTGCCGGTACTGGCGATTCTGTTCCTCGGCGGCTTTATCGCGGCGCGACGGCGACGGCGCCCGGCTATCGTGGCGGCAGATGGCGACGACCGCATCGAGCCCCCGTCGCCAGAAGCCGCCGCCGAGTCGCTGGTGCGCGCAGCCGAAGTCGGGCTGGCAGAAATGACCGACCTGAGCCGCGAGCCCCGCGACGCGATCATCGCCTGCTACGCGGCGATGGAGCGCGAACTCGCCCGGGTGCCGGGCGCCGTGCCGCAGGAATTCGATACCCCTACCGAGGTGCTGGCCCGGGCCGTCGAACAGCGGGCCCTGCGCGCGGACAACGCCGTCCAGTTGGTGCATTTGTTCGCCGAGGCGCGGTTCAGCCCGCACGTGATGAACGAAGGACATCGCCAGACAGCGGTGCGCGTACTGGAACTCGTACTGGAGGAAATCGCGCCACGATCCGGCAGGCTCATGTGAGAAGACTGATCGCACTTGGCATTTGCCTCATCGTCGGAGTCGAGATGCTGGCTCTGATCGTCCAGGACCGCCGGTTCGTGCTCGCCGGTGCCGGGTTGGCGCTGGCCCTGGTGCTGCTCAACGTGCGCCGACTCCTGGGCCATCCGAGTGAGCCTGAACCCGAACCGGATTCCGACGAACTCGGTGACGCGCTGCGTCGCTGGTTGTCGAATACCGAAACCACGATCCGGTGGTCGGATTCCACCCGTGCGGATTGGGACCGCCATCTCCGCCCCATGCTCGCTCGTCGCTTCGAACTCACCACGGGCCAACGCCAGTCCAAGGACCCTGCGGCGTTCCGGGCGACGGGCGAGATGCTGTTCGGCCCGGAACTGTGGGAATGGGTTAATCCGAACAACGTCGGGAATGCCACTGCCAGCCAACCGGGACCGGGCCGCGCGGCGCTCGAGGAGATTCTGCGAAGGTTGGAGAAGGTATGACGATGGAGCAACGATGACGACCCCCGCGGCTATGCCAGTCGGCACCACCAGCGCCCAGTGCGAGGCGGTCCTCGACGAGATCGAACGCGTCGTCGTCGGTAAGCGCGCGGCGCTGACTCTCATCCTCACCGCCCTGCTGGCCCGCGGGCACGTCCTGATCGAAGACCTGCCCGGCCTCGGCAAGACACTGATAGCGCGATCTTTCGCGGCCGCACTGGGTCTGGAATTCACCCGTGTGCAGTTCACTCCCGACCTGTTGCCGGCCGATCTGCTCGGTTCCACGATCTACGACATGCAGTCGGGGCGTTTCGAATTCCGTCGCGGACCGATCTTCACCAACCTGCTGCTCGGCGACGAGATCAACCGCACGCCGCCCAAGACGCAGGCTGCCCTGCTCGAGTCGATGGCCGAGGGCCAGGTCAGCATCGACGGTCAAACACACAAGCTGCCAACCCCGTTCATCGTCCTGGCCACCGACAACCCGATCGAGTACGAAGGCACCTATCCGTTGCCGGAGGCACAGCTCGACCGGTTCGCCATTCGGCTGGAACTGCGCTATCTCTCGGAGCAGGACGAGGCCGCGATGCTCCGTCGGCGCCTGGACCGGGGATCAGCGGAGCCGGTCGTGAACCAGGTCGTCGACGCCACCGATCTGCTCGCGATGCGCGAATCTGTCGAGCAGGTCACCGTGCACGAGGATGTGTTGCAGTATGTGGTGTCGCTGGCGACCGCGACCCGGCACCACCCGCAGGTCGCCGTCGGTGCCAGCCCGCGCGCCGAACTCGACCTTGTTCAACTCGCCCGCGCGCGCGCCTTGTTGCTGGGCCGCGACTACGTAATCCCGGAAGACGTCAAGGCACTCGCCGTCCCCGCCGCCGCACACCGGATCACGTTGCGTCCGGAGATGTGGGTGCGCAAGATTCAAGGTGCCGACGTGGTAGGGGAACTGTTGCGACGCCTACCCGTGCCGCGCGCCGGTCGCGGTACCGCGTGATTCAGCACCGTGAAGTCCAGATCCACTGGCGTGCATCGCCGTTGACGCTGGCGATCGCCACCTGCGCCGGGGTGGCGCTGGCCGCCGCGGTCATCGGAGCACGGTGGCAGCTCGTCGCGTTCGCCGCGCCCCTGCTCGGTGTGCTGTGCTCGCTCAGCTGGCAATCGCCGGTCCCGTCGGTCGTGGTGCATGCGGACCCCGATGCGCAACGCTGCTTTGAGAACGAGGAAGCCCGGGTGCGGGTATGGACCACCGCTGAATCCGGCCCGGCCGCCCTGGGCGTCACGGCCCTCACGGTGTCGGCCGTCGACGGAATGGAACTGGAGACGCTGCAAGAGGATCCGCACGCGAAAACGGTTGCGGCGGTAGCGAAACGATGGGGGCGCTACCACATCAGGGCACGCGTCGATGTGCTGGCCCGGGGAGGTTTGCTCAGGGGAACCGGAACGGTCGAGGCGGCCGAGGTCATCGTCTTCCCGCTGACGCCGCCCCAGTCGACTTCGATCCCGCAGACCGAACTCCTCGATCGCCTCGGTGCCCACCTCACCCGGCACATCGGTCCCGGCGTGGAATACGCCGACATCCGGCTCTATGTTCCGGGTGATCAACTGCGCGCGGTGAATTGGGCGGTGAGCGCGCGCCGTGGCCGGCTGCACGTGACGCAGCGGTTGACCGACCGCGCCGCCGACGTGGTGGTGCTGATCGACACCTATCGGCAGCCTGCCGGGCCGGCCACCACGGCGACCGAACGTGTCGTGCGGGGCGCCGCCCAGGTGGTCCAGACCGCGCTGCGCAACGGCGACCGCGCGGGGATCGTCGCACTCGGCGGCAACCGGACCCGCTGGCTTGGCGCCGACATCGGCCAGCGCCAGTTCTATCGCGTGCTCGACACCGTGCTTGATGCCGGTGAGCGTTTCGAGACCACCACCGGCACCCTGGCTCCGCGCGCGGCTGTCCCGACGGGAGCGATCGTCTTCGCGTTCTCGACGTTACTGGACACCGAATTCGCCTTGGCGCTCATCGATCTGCGCAGGCGTGGTCATGTGGTGGTGGCGGTCGACGTGCTGGACAGCTCGCCGTTCGAGGGTGAGCAAGACCCGTTGGTGGTCAAGATGTGGACGGTGCAGCGCTCGGCGATGTATCGCGACATGGCCACCGTCGGCGTGGACGTGTTGGCCTGGCCGTCGGATCGCTCGCTCGAACAGTCGCTGGGTGCGCTTCCCGACCGCCGCATGCGAGTGCGTCGGAAGCGCTGACATGCTCGCCCAGCCCGGTATCCGCCTCGTCTCGGTGTTCTTCGGCCTGCTGATGGTGTCGGCTGCGGCGGTGGGATCTCAGGGGCCGGCACTCGTGGCGGCGGCCGTCGCAGTGCTCGCGGTCGGTCTCGGGACCGTGATTCGCGCTGCTGCAACGCTTGCCGTGCTGGTGACGGTGACGGTGCTGCTGGCATCCGAGCCCTCGCATGTGCTTGCCGCACTCTCCGGACTCTCTGCCGCGGCCTACCTCGTGTGCCGGCACGCGGACGGCGATGTCGTCGTCGCGAGTTGGCCGACGATCGTCGCCGCCGTCGGATTCACCTTCGTCGGGTTGGTGGCGACGTCGTTGCCCCTGCAGGTGCCCTGGCTGCCTCTGGTGGCCCCGTTGTGTGTTCTGGCGATCTACGTGTTGGCCACCCGCCCGTTCCTCGACTGACCGGGTTCTCGGGCCCCGGGATTCTGGAATTCGGCTCGGGTTTGGAGAAATTTCTTCTTGCGTCATAACGATTCGCCGGAACCGCAGAAATTGAGCCCCGGTTTCTTCTAAGGTCGGCGCTGACAGGTTCGTCTATCGGGAACGCCTGTTGTGCACTCTGCGGGAAGGGATGGCCTGATGAGTTTCTTCGTGTTGCCACCGGAGATCAATTCGTTGCGGATGTTCGCCGGTGCCGGTCCGGCGCCGATGTTGGAGGCGTCGCTGGCCTGGGACGGGTTGGCTCAGGAGTTGACGACGGCGGCCGAGTCGTTCGCGTCGGTGACGACGGGGTTGGCGGGTCAGGCATGGCAGGGTGCCGCGGCGGAGAAGATGGTGGCGGCGGCGCTGCCGTACGCGGGGTGGTTGAGCAAGGCGGCGGAGCAGGCGGTGGATGCCTCGTCGGCGGCCAAGGCGGTGGCGAGTGCGTTCGAGGCGGCGCGGGCGGCTACGGTGCCTCCGGTGGCGGTCTCGGCAAACCGAGATGCCTTCGTGCGATTGGTGATATCGAATCTGTTCGGCCAGAACGCGCCGGCGATCGCGGCTGCTGAGAGCCTGTACGAGGAGTTCTGGGCCGCTGATGTGGCGGCGATGGTGGGCTACCACGGCGGGGCGTCGGCGGCGGCGGCAGCGTTGTCGTCGTGGGGCAGCGCACTGACCGGGCTGCCGGCTCTGGGTCAGGTGGCGGCCTCGGCGGCCGCTACCGTCGCTGGTGTCACTATCCCGGACGTGAACACCGGTGTGGGGAACATCGGCTCGTGGAATCTGGGTGGGGGCAACGACGGCTTCCTCAACTTGGGTAACGGGAACGCCGGGAACGTGAACCTGGGTGGCGGAAACACCGGCAATCTGAACCTGGGCAGCGGTAACTTCGGCTCCTACAATTTCGGTTTCGGCAACACCGGCTTCACGAACCTGGGCTTGGGGAACTTCGGCCGGATCAACCTCGGCTTCGGTAACCTCGGTAACGGCAATTTCGGCCTCGGCAACATCGGCGACGGCAATTTCGGTGCCGCAAACACCTTCAACCCCATCGATTTCACCAGCGGCAACAACTTCGGTAACGCCAACCAGGGCGCCTTCAACCTCGGCAGTGCCAATATCGGCTCATCCAATATCGGATTCGGCAACAAGGGCTCGTTCAACTTCGGCTTTGGCAACAACGGCAACAACAACATCGGTTTCGGGCTCACCGGCGACAACCAATTCGGTATCGGAGCGCTCAACTCGGGGCTCGGGAATATTGGTTTCGGCAACTCGGGCAACAACAACATCGGTTTCTTCAACTCCGGTGACGGCAACTTCGGCTTCTTCAACTCCGGCACCGGCAACTTCGGCTTCGGAAACGCGGGTGACACCAACTCCGGCTTTTGGAACGCGGGTGGAACCAACACCGGCTTCGGCAACGGCGGCTCGCAAAACTTCGGCTTCGGCAACGCAAGCTTCGGCAACTTCGGCCTTGGTAACTCTGGATTCAGCAACACCGGCTTCGGGAACAGCGGCGGTAGTAACACCGGTCTGTTCAACTCGGGCGAGTTCAATACGGGTTTTGAGAATGCGGGTTCAACCAACACCGGCTACGGCAACGCCGGTGACATCAACACCGGTCTGCTCAATGCGGGCGATCTCAACACCGGCGCGGGCAGTGCAATCACTCCGGCCGGCGTGACCTCATCCGGTTTCGGCAACACCGGCACGGGGACCTCAGGCTTCAACAATTCTGCTGATTTCTCCTCCGGTTTCCAGAATTCCGACACCGGATTCGGCTTCGGCGCGATCTCGGGCTTCGGCAACACGAATTCGTTCACTACCGGTTTCAACAACTCGGGCTTCGACGCCGCGGGTTACGGGAACTCCGGCCAAGGCAGCGTGGGGTTGCTCAACTCCGGCCTGGCGAGCGTCGGCATCGGACACGCCGGCGACTTCAGTTCGGGCATCAGCAACTCGGGCAACAACAGCGCCGGGTTCTTCAACGAGGGCGACAACCAGGCGGGCTTCTTCGGTCGGGCCACCACGCCGGCGGCATTGCTCGACCTCGGACCGCTGGCCCCGGTTCTGGCGGCACTGTCCGCACCTGCTGCGCCGATTGTGGTGCCCGACATCAACACCGGCCTGGGCAACCTGGGTAACTGGAACTTGGGCGGTGGAAACATCGGCGCCTTCAACCTGGGCAGCGGCAACCTCGGCAACGTCAACCTGGCCGGCGGCAACATCGGCAACCTGAACCTGGGCGGTGGAAACTTCGGATTCGCCAACCTGGGCAGCGGGAACATCGGTCACATCAACTTCGGCGACGGAAACTTCGGTCGCCTCAACTTCGGTAGCGGGAACGATGGCAGCGCGAACTTCGGCTTCGGCAATATCGGCGACGGCAACTTCGGCAGCGCCAACGGCTTCAACCCCGTCGATTTCAGTAGCGGAAGCAACGTCGGCAGCGCTAACCTCGGCGCCTTCAACCTGGGCAGCGGCAACATCGGGTCCAGCAACGTCGGATTCGGCAACAAGGGCTCGTTCAACTTCGGCTTCGGGAATAACGGCAACAACAACATCGGCTTCGGGCTCACCGGCGACAACCAGTTCGGCATCGGCGCGCTGAACTCCGGTATCGGAAACATGGGGTTCGGCAACTCCGGTAACAACAATGTGGGCTTCTTCAACTCCGGTGACAACAATGTCGGCTTCTTCAACTCCGGGAACGGCAGCTTCGGCTTCGGGAACTCCGGTGACACCAACTCGGGCTTCTGGAACGCCGGCAATGTCAACACCGGCGCCGGTAACGCCGGTTCCGCGAACACGGGACTCGGAAACAGCGGCAGCGCCAACGTCGGGTTCGGCAACGGCGGTGCCGCGAACTTCGGCTTCGGAAATGCGGGCACAGACAACAGTGGCGCTTTCAATGCCGGCGGCGCACTGGGGACCGATGGCATGAACACCGGGTTCTTCAATTCGGGCGACTACAACACCGGCGTCGGCAACGCCGGCAGCGTCAACACCGGGCTGTTCAACGCCGGCGACCTGAACACCGCGGTCGGCAGCTCGACCACCCCGGCCGGGGTGACCTCTTCCGGCTTCGGCAACGTGGGAACCAACGTCTCGGGATTCTTCAACTCGGGTGACGACAGCTCCGGTTTTCAGAATGTCGGAGTTTTGACTTCAGGCTTCATGAATGCGGGCGGCGGGCAGACCGGCCTCTTCAACACCGGTAACAACAACACCGGGATCGCCAACACCGGCACCTTCAACTTCGGGGTCGGCATCTCGGCGCCCGCCGGTTTCGGCTCAGGCTTCTACCACTCGGGGGCGAACAGCTCCGGCATAGCGAACGCGGGCAGCGGTAGTGCCGGTCTGTTCAACCAGAGCGACAACCAAGCAGGGTTCTTCGACCTGCCGTAACGTTTCAGTGCAGGAACGTCGCCGCGCGTTCGGCGAGGTCCAGCACCGGTTGCGGCAGGATGCCCAGTAGCACTGTCACCAACGCGCACACCGCAATGGCCGCCTTGCTCAGCGCACTCGGAGCCATCACATGCGGGGTTTCGTCGGTGGGTTCGGTGAAGAACATCGATACGATCACCCGGACGTAGAAGTAGGCGGCCACCCCGCTGGAAATCACACCGACCACCACCAGCGGCACCGCGCCGCCCTCTGCCGCGGCCTTGAAAACAGCGAACTTACTGATGAACCCACTCGTCAGCGGGATACCCGCGAACGCCAACAGGAACATCGAAAGCATCACGCCCACAATGGGTGAGCGCTGTCCCAGGCCCGCCCAGCGCGACAAATCCGCGTCCTCCACATCATCGGAATTGCGGATCAGCCCCACGATCGCGAAGGCGCCGACCGTGCTGAAGCTGTAGGCCACCAGGTAGAACAGGGTGCCGGACAGACCGGCGGAGTTGTCGGCGATCACCCCGGTGAGGATGAAGCCGACGTGGGCAACCGACGAATAGGCAAGCATCCGTTTGACATTGGTCTGATTCACCGCGGTGATGGTGCCCACCGTCATGGTCAGAATCGCGATTCCCCACAGCACCGGCCGCCATTCGCTGTGCAGCGGAGGCAGCGCGACGTAGACCACCCGCAGCAAGGCGCCGAACGCCGCGACCTTGGTGGCCGCCGCCATGAAACCCGTGATCGGGGTGGGAGCCCCCTGGTACACGTCGGGGATCCAGGAATGGAACGGGACGGCGCCGACCTTGAAGAGCAGGCCGACCGAGAGCAGCGCGACACCGACCAGCGCCAGGGACGTATCGCTCTGGCCGGCAAGCGAATCCCGGATTCTGGGCAGCGTCAGCGCGTCGGTCGCCCCATACAGCAAGGCGACACCGTAGAGGAAGAAGGCCGACGAGAACGCGCCCAACAGGAAGTACTTCAACGCCGATTCCTGCGACACCAACCGCCGGTGCCGCGCCAGTCCGCACATCAGGTACAGCGGCAGCGAGAGGACTTCCAGCGCGACGAACATCGTCAACAGATCATTGGACGCCGGGAACACCATCATGCCGCCGACCGAGAGCATCAATAGCGGGAACAGCTCCGTCTGGGCTACGCCGGCGCTTTCGGCGTCGTGTTCGTTGTCGCTGCCCGGCACCGCGGAAGCCTGCGGGGTAAAAGAATTCAGGCCCGCGAACACTCGGCTTTTCTCGGCGACCTTATCCGCCGCGACCGGTCGTCGGTTGCGTTCGGCGACGAAGATCACCGCCAGCACCGAGACCAGCACGATGGTGCCCTGCAGGAAGAGGGTTGGCCGGTCGACCGCGACTGCCTCGAGCGCCGCTCGGCTGCCCTCGGCCGGGACCGATCTCGCCACCGCTACGACCGCCACGAATGCCGCGACCAGTCCGCCGAGGGCCAAGGCCACCTGAGCGCCGTACCGAAGGCGGCGCGGCAGGAATGCCTCGGCCAGCACGCCGACGATCGCGATGCCGAAAACGATGAGCATCGGGGACAGCAGGAAGTACTCGATACTGATGTTGCTGGGCAGCGTCATTGGTGGGGTCCCTCGGCTTTCCTGGGTGCTCCGGCCACCGGGCCGCGACCGGGCACGGTAGGCGCGGGATCTTGCTGGCCGATGGTGGTCATGGTGTTCTCGACCGCCGGGTTGATGATGTCCAACACCGGCTTCGGGTAGACACCGAGCACGAACAGCAACGCGAGCAGCGGTGCGACGACGACCATCTCGCGCCCCACCAGGTCGCGAATCTTCTCGTTGCCCTTGGCCACTGGTCCGGTCATCACGCGCTGGTAGAGCCACAACATGTAGATGGCCGCCAGCACCAGGGCGGTGACCCCGAAGGCGGCGGCCAGCCAGTACCGGTTGAAAGTGCCCAGCAGCACCAGGAATTCGCTGACGAACGGGGCCAGGCCGGGCAGCGACAGGGTGGCCATGCACGAGACGAGGAAGGTACCGGCCAAAATCGGGGCCACCTTCTGTACACCACCGTAATCGGCGATGTTGCGGCTACCACCGCGGGAGACCAGGAAACCTGCGATCAAGAACACCGCAGCGGTGGAGATGCCGTGGTTGAGCATGTACAGCGTCGAACCGCTCTGCCCCTGAGTGGTCATCACGAAGATGCCCGCGATGATGAAGCCGAAGTGCGAGATCGAGGTGTAGGCGATCAGGCGCATCATGTCGGTCTGGCCGATCGCCACGATCGCGCCGTAGATCACCCCGATGATGGCCAGCGTCACGATCACCGGACGGAAATAAGTCGACGCGTCCGGGAACAGCTGCAGGCAGTAGCGCAGCATGCCGAACGTGCCGACCTTGTCCATCACCGCAGTGATCAGCACCGCCGTGGCCGGGGTGGATTCGACGGCGGCGTCAGGCAGCCAACGGTGCAGCGGCCACAGCGGGGCCTTGATCGCGAACGCGAACATGAAGCCCAGGAAGATGGCCTTGAACGCCGCCGGGTCCACACCGCCATAACGGCCTGCCTTGACGTCGTTCACGATTCGGACGAAATCGAAGGTGCCGCCGCCGTGCTGGCTGGTGACCACATATAGGCCGATCACCGCCGCGAGCATGATCAGCCCGCCGAACAGGTTGTACAGCAAGAACTTCACCGCGGCCCGCGAACGGTCCTTGCCCTGCCCGAACCCGCCGATAAGGAAGTACATCGGGATGAGCATCGCCTCGAAGAAGACGTAGAACAGCAGCACGTCCAGGGCGACGACCGAGATCAACACCATCGACTCGATGGCCAGCGTCAGCGCGACATAGGCATGCACGCCGCGGGGGTTGGTGTCTCCGCCATCGTTCCAGCCGGCCACCAGCAGCAACGGGATCAGCACGGTCGTCAGCACCACCAGGATCAGCGCGATGCCGTCCACGCCCAGGGAGTAACCGGCCCCGAAAGCCGGTATCCAGGTGCGCTTTTCGACGAACTGGTAGGTGTCACCACCGGGCTTGAAGCCGACGGCCACCACGAGTGAAACCGCGAGCGTCGCGACGGCCACCAGCAGGCCGGTCCACTTGGCGGCCTGGCGCAGGCTGGGGGGCAACAGGATGATCAGCACCGCACCGGCCAGCGGCAGCAGCCACAGCACGCTCAGCCATGGCACGTTGGAGTTCACCACAGGTTCACCACCAACAGTGCGCCGGCCACCAGGGCCGCGCCCGCCAGCATCGACAGTGCGTAGTTACGGGCGAAGCCGGTCTGCAACCCCCGCAGGCCGTTGGACGTCCGGCCGACCAGCGCGGCCAGCCCGTTGACCGAGCCGTCCACACCGGCGTCGTCGACGGTGACCAGCCTGTTCGTCAGTTGCGCACCGGGGCGCATGAAGACCTCCTCGTTGAAGGCGTCGCCGTAAGCGTCGGCGCGTGCGGCCGTCGTCAGTACCGAGACCCGGGCCGGGGCCACCCGCGGGATCTCCGCCTTACCGCCGTACATCCGGTAGGCCACCGCGATGCCGACGATGACCACACCGAGGGCCAGCGAGGTGCTGACCCAGGCGGGCACGGCGTGTGCGGTCTCCTCATGTGCCCCCACGACGGGTTCCAGCCAGTGCTTCAGCGTCCCGCCGACCGCGAACAGGGCGCCGGAGAACACCGACCCGACCGCGAGCAGGATCATCGGCCACGTCATCAGGGCGGGCGCCTCGTGGGGATGCGAGCTTGGCGCCCAGCGCTTCTTGCCGAAGAAGGTCATCAGCATCACCCGGGTCATGTAGAAGGCAGTGATGCCCGCCCCCAGCAGTGCGGCCCCGCCGAGCACATAGCCGCGGGTGCCGCCGGCGCCCAGCGCGGCTTCGATGATCGCGTCCTTGGAAAAGAAGCCCGCGAATGGTGGCACCCCGATGATCGCCAGGTAGCCCAGGCCGAACGTCACGAAGGTGACCGGCAGGGCCTTGCGCAGTCCGCCGTAGCGGCGCATGTCCTGCTCCTCGTGCATCGCGTGGATGATCGACCCGGATCCGAGGAACAGGCCGGCTTTGAAGAAGCCGTGGGTGAGCAGGTGCATGATCGCGAACGCGTAGCCGGCCGGGCCGAGGCCGGCGGCCAGCACCATGTAACCGATCTGGCTCATCGTGGAGGCGGCCAGTGCACGCTTGATGTCGTCTTTGGCGCAGCCGATGAACGCCCCCAACATCAGGGTTACGGCCCCGACGATAACGACGGCAAGTTGTGCGCCGGGGGCCAGATTGAACACCGGATTGGATCGCACGATCAGGTAGACACCGGCGGTCACCATGGTGGCGGCGTGGATGAGCGCCGACACCGGGGTGGGGCCCTCCATCGCGTCACCCAACCAGGCCTGCAGCGGCACCTGGGCGGACTTGGCGCAGGCGCCCATCAGGAGCAGCAATCCCATGGCGTTCAGCACGCCCTGGCTAGCCGCCGGTGCCCCCGCGAAAACGCCGCTGTAAGACACGGTTCCGAAGGTGGCGAACATCAGGAACATGGCCAGTGCCAGCCCGGCGTCGCCGACCCGGTTCATCACGAACGCCTTCTTGGCCGCGGTTGCCGCGGACGGCTTGTGATACCAGAAGCCGATCAGCAGGTATGACGCCAGGCCGACACCCTCCCACCCGACGTAGAGCAACACATAGTTGTCGGCGACCACCAGCAGCAGCATCGAGGCCAGGAACAGGTTGAGGTAACCGAAAAACCTTCTGCGGTCTTCGTCTTCGGCCATGTAGGCGATCGAATAGATGTGGATCAGCGACCCGACGCCGGAGATCAGGAGCACGAAACACATGGACAACTGGTCGATCTGCAGCCCGAAGTCGACCTGCAGCCGGGCCACCGGCATCCAGGTGAACACCTGCTGGTGGATGACACGGTCGTCGGCGGACCGGCTCAGCAGGTCGGTCAGCAGTGTGACACCGACGCCGAACGCAGAGAGGGCGGCCAGGGTGCCCAGCCAGTGTCCCCACGCGTCGGTGTGCCGACCGCCGAAGAGCAGGATCGCAGCACCCGCCAGCGGCAGCGCCACCAGCAGCCAGGTGTAGTGAATCATCTTGGCGTGATCAGCCTTTGAGTAGATTCGCGTCGTCGACCGACGCCGATTTGCGGGTACGGAAAATTGTCATGATGATGGCCAGGCCGATGACGACCTCGCAGGCCGCGACCACCATGGTGAAGAACGCGATGATCTGTCCATCGAGCGTGCCATGTATGCGCGCGAACGTGACGAACGCCAGGTTCACGGCGTTGAGCATCAACTCGACGCACATGAACATCACGATGGCGTTGCGGCGCAGCAGCACACCGGCAGCGCCGATGGTGAACAACAGCGCCGAAAGGTACAGGTAGTTCGCCGGATTCACGATCGGGTTCCCTTCACTGCTTCCGCTGAGGGCGTGTGCAGGCCGTCGGACCCGCGGGTCTGCAGGATCTTGGATACCGACAGCTCCGAGTACGAACCGTCGGGTAGCAGCGCGGCCACGTCGACGGCGTTGTGCCGGGCGTAGACGCCGGGGTTGGGCAGCGGGGTGGCGTGACCGCCGGGGCGGAAGCGCTCCTCGGAAAGTTCGCGCTGGGTCTTGCGGCGTTCGAAGCGCTCCCGGTGAGCCAGGATCATCGCCCCGACCGCGGCGGTGATCAGCAGCGCGCTGGTCAGCTCGAATGCCCACAGGTAGCGCGTGAAGATCAGTGCCGCAATGCCTTCGACGTTGCCGTGCGAGTTGGCGGCGGACAGTCCGGTGAAGCCACCGGCCGCTACGTTGCCGATGCCGGCGATCAGCAGCACGCCGAACCCGACCCCGGTGACCACCGCGGCGACCCGCTGCCCACGCAGCGTTTCCTTCAGCGATTCCGCGGAATCCACGCCGATCAGCATCAGCACGAACAGGAACAGCATCATCACCGCGCCGGTGTAGACCACCACCTGCACGACCCCCAGGAACAGCGCGTCCTGGGCCATATAGAACGCCGCGAGGATCAGCATGGTCATCGCCAGGTACATCGCCGAGTACACGGCGTTGACCGCCATCACCACCCCGAGTGCGCCGATGACCGCCGCCGTTCCCAGCACCCAGAACATCACGGCTTCACCGGTGGAGGTGCGCGCCAGCGTTTGCCCCGCCGCATCAGCGAGCGCGGTGGTGATCATTGGGCTTCCTGGCTTTCGCGCAGGCCCTGTGCAGTCACGTTACCCAGGTAGTAGTCCTTGTCGGTGGCACCGGGCGCACGCGGATGCGGGGGTTGCGTCATCTCCGGCAGCAGGGGTGCGAGTAACCGGTCCTTTTCGTAGATGAGGTCCGCGCGATTGTCGTCTGCCAGCTCGTAGTCATTGGTCATGGTCAATGCGCGGGTGGGGCAGGCCTCGATGCACAAACCGCAGCCGATGCAGCGCAGGTAGTTGATCTGGTACACCCGGCCGTAGCGTTCGCCGGGGGAGTAGCGGGCCTCTTCGGTGTTGTCCGCGCCCTCGACGTAGATCGCGTCCGCCGGGCACGACCAGGCGCACAACTCGCAGCCGATGCACTTCTCCAGGCCGTCGGGATACCGGTTGAGCTGATGCCGGCCGTGGTAGCGCGGCGCCACCGGTCCGGGCTTCTCCGGATACTCCTCGGTGATGTTCTTCTTGAACATCGACCCGAAGGTCACGCCGAATCCGGCCAAGGGCGCCAAAAGGCGCCCAACAAAGTTAGCCACGTGCCTTCTCCTTGCTTGCACCTACTGGTTGCTCGAGTGTCTTGAAGGGCAGGGGTGGTGTGGGGAAGGCCGGCTGCGGCCCGCTGTCACCGTTGGCGCCGGCCAGTTGCTGCTTGCGTCGCTTGCGGGGGCTGGGGGCGCTGAACGGTTTTCGCAGCGTCGCGATCAGCGCCACGGCGAAGACGAAGCTGCTCACCACCAGCAGGGCGGTCCAGTGCTCGTATCCGTGATTGCGCAGGTTCCGGATGACGGCGGCGATCAGGATCCACACCAGCGACACCGGGATCAGCAGCTTCCAGCCCAGTGACATGAACTGGTCGTAGCGGAACCGGGGCAGGGTGGCGCGCAGCCAGAAATAGATGAACAGGAAGGTCCACATTTTGGCGGTGAACCAGAGCACCGGCCACCAGCCGGTATTGGCCCCGTCCCACATGTTCACCGGCCACGGGGCGTGCCAGCCGCCGAAGAACATGACGGTGGCCAGTGAGGACACCGTCATCATGTTGATGTACTCGGCCAGCATGAAGATGGCGAACTTCAGCGACGAGTACTCGGTGTGGAAACCGGCGACCAACTCGCCCTCGGCTTCGGGCAGGTCGAACGGCGCGCGGTTGGTTTCACCGACCATCGAGATCAGGTAGATCACGAACGACGGCAGCAGCAGGAAGACGTACCACACCCGGTCCTGGGCGGCCACGATCTGCGACGTCGACATGGTGCCGGCGAACAGGAACACCGCCGCGAAGGACAACCCCATCGCCACCTCGTAGGAGATGACCTGCGCGGTCGAGCGCACCCCGCCCAGCAGGGGATAGGTGGAGCCCGACGCCCAGCCGCCCAGCACGATGCCGTACACACCGATGGCCGAGAGCCCCAGGATGAACAGCACCGCGACCGGAAGGTCGGTCAGCTGCAACGGGGTCCAGTGCCCGAACACCGACACCTCGGGGCCGAACGGGATGAACGCGAACGCGGTGAAGGCGGGGATCGCCGAGATCGCCGGCGCCGCGAAGTATACGAACCAGTCGATGCCCTTGGGGGTGATGCTCTCCTTGAGCGCCAGCTTGATGCCGTCGGCAAGGCTCTGCAGCGTGCCCCACGGTCCGGCCCGGTTGGGGCCGGGCCGCAACTGCATCCAGCCGAGGATCTTGCGCTCGGCCAGGATCGCCACCAGCACGTTCAACATCAGGAACACAAAGATGGCCAGCGCCTTACCCAGCACCAGCCACCACGGGTCATGTCCGAAGGCGGTCAAGCCGTTCATTCCTGCACCCCGTTCTGCACGCTGATCTTCACCAAGGCGCCGATCGTGACGCCGAGTTGCTGATGCACCGCCGAGCCCGGTGAGTTCAGCGGCAGCCACACCACCCGGTCCGGCATGCCAGTCACGTTGAGCGGCAAGGTAATCGAGCCCCGATCGGTGCTGACCGTCACCGGCTCGCCGTCGGTGGCGCCGATCTCGGCCGCGGTGTCGGCCGACAACCGCACCACGGGTGTGCGTGCGGTGCCAGCCAGATGCGGCTCGCCGTCCTGGCCGCGACCGGCGTCCAGCAGCAGCCGCCAGCCGGTCAATACCGCCTCGCCCGGCGCCGGTTGCGCGGCGGGTGCGGCGTCGACGTGCGCATTGCCCGCGTGCTTGCCGTCCCAAGTGCCCAGGCCCGACAGTTCCTCGCGTGCCGACTCGACGCTCGAGCAATTGAGTTGGATGCCCAACTCGTCGGCCAGCGTGTCGAGCACCCGGTGGTCGGATTGGCTGGCCTGCAGCATGCTGCCCTTGAAGGACGGTTCGAATCCGCGGTAGCGGCCCTCCCAGTTGACGAAGGCGCCGGACTTGTGGGTCGTCGGGGCGACCGGGAAGACGACATCGGCCCGCTCGGTGACCTCGCTGTGCCGCAATTCCAGGCTGACCACAAACGGGGCCGCGTCCAGGGCGGCCAGCACCGCGTCCGGGTCGGCGAAGTCGCCAGGTTCGATACCGCCGACCAGCAGCGCACCCAGGGTGCCGTCGGTAGCGGCGGCGAGAATGCCGTCGACGTCACGTCCTGGCGCCGAAGGCAATTCGTCGACGTGCCAGGCGGCCGCGACCTGTGAGCGTGCGCCGTCGTCGGCGACCGGACGGCCGCCGGGCAACAGTCCGGGCAGGGCCCCGGCTTCCAGCGCCCCACGCTCCCCGGCCCGCCGTGGCACCCAGGCCAGCCGGGCTCCGGTCGAGTCGGCCAGTCGCGCCGCGGCCGACAACCCGCCGGGCACCGTGGCCAGCCGTTCGCCGACCATGATCACCGCGCCGGGTGTGCTCAGCAGGTCGCCGACCTCGCCGGTGGCCAGACCGTCCAGCGCCGCGGGTTCGGCGCCGGGCGCCGTCTGCAACAACCGGCCCGACATCTTGTCCAGCGCCCGGGTGGCGAACGGTGCGACCGCGTACACCCGAACCCCGTTCTTGCGCGCGGCCTTGCGCAACCGCAGGAACACGATCGGCGACTCTTCTTCCGGCTCGAACCCGACCAGCAGCACCACCGGCGCCGATTCCAGGTCGGCGTAGCTGACCCCCACCGGCCGCCCGGCGACGCGGGCCGCCAGGAAGTCGGCCTCCTCCGCCGAGTGTGGGCGGGCGCGGAAGTCGATGTCGTTGGTGTTCAGCACGATTCGTGCGAACTTGGCGTAGGCGTAGGCATCTTCCCAGGTGACCCGGCCGCCGACCAGGACGCCGCTGCGGCCGCGGGCCGCCTCGAGTCCCTGGGTCGCCGCCACGATCGCGTGTGCCCACGACGCCGGGACCAGTTCGCCGCTGGAATCCCGGATCAACGGAGTGGTGAGCACATCGGGCTGGGTGGCGTAGGTGAACGCCCACCGGCCCTTGTCGCAGTTCCACTCCTCGTTGACTTCCGGGTCGTCGCCGGCGAGCCGGCGGGTGACCTTGCCGCGGCGGTGGTCGGTGCGCTGCGCGCATCCGGACGCGCAGTGCTCGCACACGCTGGGGCTGGATACCAGGTCGAACGGGCGGGCCCGGAACCGGTAGGACATGCCGGTCAGCGCACCGACCGGGCAGACCTGCACGGTGTTGCCAGAGAAGTAGGAGTCGAAAGGTTCGTTCGCGTAGATGCCAACCTGCTGCAGTGCGCCGCGCTCCTGCATGTCGATGAACGGGTCACCCGCGATCTGGTTGGAGAACCGGGTGCAGCGGGCGCACAAGATGCAGCGTTCCCGGTCTAGCAGCACCTGCGAGGAGATGTTGATCGGTTTGGCGAACGTGCGCTTGACGTCGGTGAAGCGGGATTCCGCGCGCCCGTTGGACATCGCCTGGTTCTGCAGTGGGCACTCGCCGCCCTTGTCGCACATCGGGCAGTCCAGCGGGTGGTTGATCAGCAGCAGTTCCATCACACCGTGCTGAGCCTTGTCGGCCGCCGCCGAGGTGAGCTGGGTGCGCACCACCATGTCGTCGGTGCACACCGTGGTGCACGACGCCAATGGCTTGCGCTGGCCCTCGACCTCAACCAGGCACTGCCGGCAGGCGCCGACCGGGTCGAGCAGGGGGTGGTCACAGAACCGCGGGATCTGAATGCCCATCAGCTCGGCCGCGCGAATCACCAATGTTCCTTTCGGAACGCTGATTTCGGCACCGTCGATGGTCAGCGTCACCATATCCGGCGGCTTGACCTCGTCACCGGTATTCGTCTTGGCCGCACTTGTCATTGCAGCGTCAGGCCTTTCCGTTCAACGACAACATGGAGTCTTTGGGGTCGAAGGGGCAGCCACCGGTCTCGACGTGGGCGATGTATTCGTCGCGGAAGTGCTGGATCGACGACATCACTGGGCTGGCAGCACCATCTCCCAACGCGCAGAACGACTTTCCGAGGATCGCATCGGAGATGTCCAGCAGTTTGTCGAGGTCTTCGCGGGTGCCCTGGCCGTTCTCCAGGCGGGCGTAGATCTTGTCCAGCCAGAAGGTGCCCTCGCGGCAGGGGGTGCATTTCCCGCAAGATTCGTGCTTGTAGAACTCGGTCCAGCGGCGCACCGCGCGCACCACGCAGGTGGTTTCGTCGAAGATCTCCAGCGCTTTGGTGCCCAGCATCGAGCCGACGGCTCCGACGCCCTCGTAGTCCAGCGGCACGTCGAGGTGCTCGTCGGTCAGCAGCGGAGTCGACGAACCGCCCGGAGTCCAGAACTTGAGCCGGTGCCCGGCCCGGACGCCGCCGGCGTAGTCGAGCAACTCGCGCAACGTGATACCCAGCGGGGCTTCGTACTGCCCGGGGCGGGTGACGTGCCCGGACAACGAATACAGCGTGAAGCCGGGCGATTTCTCGCTGCCCATCGAGCGGAACCAGTCGACGCCGTTGAGGATGATCGACGGGACGCTGGCGATGGTCTCGACGTTGTTGATCACGGTGGGGCAGCCGTAGAGGCCGGCGACCGCGGGGAACGGCGGGCGCAGCCGCGGCTGGCCGCGGCGGCCCTCCAGCGAGTCGAGCAGCGCGGTTTCCTCGCCGCAGATGTAGGCGCCGGCGCCGGCGTGCACCACCAACTCCAGGTCGAACCCGGAACCGCCGATGTCGCGGCCCAGGTAGCCGGCGGCGTAAGCCTCGGCCACCGCGTTCTGCAGGCGGCGCAGCACCGGCACCACCTCACCGCGCACGTAGATGAACGCGTGGCTGGCCCGGATCGCGTAGGCGGCGATGATGACACCCTCGACCAGCACGTGCGGGGTGGCCAGCATCAGCGGAATGTCTTTGCAGGTACCGGGTTCGGACTCGTCGGCATTGACCACCAGATAGTGCGGCTTGGCGGCGGGCCCCTTGTCGCCCTGCGGGATGAACGACCACTTGGTCCCGGTGGAGAAACCTGCCCCGCCACGCCCGCGCAGCCCCGAGTCCTTGACGGTTGCGATCACGTCGTCGGGGTTCATGGCCAGGGCCTTCTTCATGGCCCGGTAACCGTCATGGCGTTCGTAGGTTTCCAGCGACCAGGACTGCGGGTCATCCCAGTAACGGCTGATGACCGGAGTCAAAGGTGTTGTCATGCTTGGCCTTCCGGGCCAGGGGGAGCCTGCATGTCGTTCTCCTGAGCTACGCGCAGACCGGCCAGGGTGGCCGCACCGGCGCCGCCCTGACCGTCGTCGGGGCGCTCGTCGCGCAGACCGGCCAGGATGCGCGACGTCTCGCGGAATTTGCACAGCGGCGCGCCGCGGGTCGGCACCACCGGCTGACCGGCGCGCAGCGAGTCGACGAGTTCGCGGGCGGAGTCGATGGTCTGGTTGTCGTAGAACTCCCAGTTGACCATCACCACCGGCGCGTAGTCGCAGGCCGCGTTGCACTCGATGTGCTCCAGCGTGACGGCGCCGTCATCGGTGGTCTCGTCGTTGCCCACCCCGAGGTGCTCTTTGAGGTCGGCGAAGATCGCGTCGCCGCCCATCACCGCGCACAGCGTGTTAGTGCAGACGCCGACCAGGTAATCGCCGGTCGGACCGCGGCGGTACATGGTGTAGAAGCTGGCCACCGCCGACACCTCGGCACCGGTCAGATCCAGTTGCTGCGCACAGAATTCCATGCCGGCCGGGGTGATGTAGGAGTCCTCGCCCTGCACCAGGTGCAGCAGCGGCAGCAAGGCCGACCGGCTGTTCGGGTACTTGGCGATGATCTCCTTGGCTTCCACCTCCAGCCGCGCCAGCACCTCGGCCGGATACGACTGCGGCGCACCCTCGACCACGAACTGGCTGGGCTCTTCCGGCGGCGGTCCGAGCCGCAGGAAAACCCGCTCGCCACTGCCGCTTTCGTTGGTTCTCATCGATCAACTCCGCCCATCACCGGATCAATGCTGGCGACCGCGGTGATCAGGTCGGCGACCATGCCGCCTTCGCACATCGCGGCCACCGACTGCAGGTTGGTGAACGAGGGGTCCCGGTAGTGCACCCGGTACGGGCGGGTGCCACCGTCGCTGACCATGTGCACACCCAGTTCGCCACGCGGTGACTCCACCGCCACATACACCTGGCCGGCCGGAACCCGGATGCCCTCGGTCACCAGCTTGAAGTGGTGAATCAGGGCCTCCATCGAGCTGCCCATGATCTTGGCGATGTGCTCCGGTGAGTTGCCCATGCCGTCGGGACCCACGGAAAGGTCTGCGGGCCAGGCGATCTTGCGGTCCTCGACCATCGTCGGGCCGGGCTTGAGCTTGTCCAGACACTGCTCGACGATCTTGATCGACTCCGACATTTCCTTGACGCGAATGATGTAGCGCCCGTAAGCGTCGCATGTGTCCGCAGTCATCACGTCGAACTCGTAGTCCTCATAGCCGCAGTAGGGGTCGCTCTTGCGCAGGTCGTGCGGCAGCCCGGTGGCGCGCAGGATCGGCCCGGTGATGCCCAGTGCCATGCAGCCGGTCAGATCCAGGTATCCGACGTCCTCGGTGCGGGCTTTCCAGATCGCGTTCTCGTTGAGCAGTTCGCCCATCTGACGCAGCGGCACCCGGAGTTCCTTGAGGGCGGCCGCGACGTCGTCGACGCCGTTGGGAGGCAGGTCCTGGGCCAGGCCGCCGGGGCGGATGTAGGCACTGTTCATCCGCAGGCCGGTGATCTTCTCGAAGAGGGTGAGCACGATCTCTCGGGCCCGGAAGCCGACGAACATCGGCGTCATGGCGCCCAGTTCCATGCCGCCGGTGGCCAAGGCGACCAGATGCGACGAGATTCGGTTGAGCTCCATCATCATCACCCGGATGACGTTGACCCGTTCCGGGATCTCGTCGGTGATGCCGAGCAGCTTCTCCACGCCCAGGCAGTAGGCGGTCTCATTGAAAAACGGTGCCAGGTAATCCATTCGGGTGACGAAGGTGACGCCCTGGGTCCAGTACCGGTATTCGAGGTTCTTCTCGATTCCGGTGTGCAGGTAGCCGATCCCGCAGCGGGCCTCGGTGACCGTCTCACCCTCGATCTCGAGGATCAGCCGCAGCACGCCGTGGGTGGACGGGTGCTGGGGTCCCATGTTGACGACGATGCGTTCGCCGGGGTCGGCCTTGCGTGCGGCCTCGACGACCTTGTCCCAGTCCTGGCCGCCTGCGACCACGAGGGTTTCGGTTGCGCTCATCTTGTTTCTGTTTCCGACATCAGTTGTAGCCCCTGCGCTCGTCGGGCGGAGGAATCTGCGCGCCCTTGTATTCCACCGGGATGCCGCCCAGCGGGTAGTCCTTGCGTTGCGGGTGCCCGTGCCAGTCGTCGGGCATCTCGATTCGGGTCAGTGACGGATGGCCGTCGAAGATGATGCCGAAGAAGTCATAGGTCTCGCGCTCGTGCCAGTCGTTGGTCGGGTAGACCCCGAACAGCGACGGGATGTGCGGATCACTATCGGGCGCAACGGCTTCCATTCTCAACCGGCGATTGTGCGTGATCGACTTCAGCGGGTACACGGCGTGCAGTTCCCGGCCCGTCTCGTTCGGGTAGTGCACGCCGCTGACGCCCAGGCACAGCTCGAAGCGCAGTTCCGGCTCGTCCCGCAGCCGCTGCGCCACCTGCGGCAGCAGGTCCCGGCGCACGTAGAGGGTCAGCTCGTCACGGAAGACCACGACCTTCTCGATCGCGTCGTCGAACGCGATGCCCTCGCGGTCCAGCGCCTCGGCCAGCCGGTCGGCGATGTCGTCGAAGTAACTGCCGTAGGGACGGGGACTTTCGCCGGGCAGCGCGATCTCGCGCACCAGTCGTCCGTAGCCGGAGGTGTCGCCGGTGCCGCGCACGCCGAACATGCCGCGGCGCACGTTGATGACTTCTTGGCCTTCGGGCGGAACGTCCGCACCCGGCGTCAGGGTCGCGCCCTGGGGGTCCTTCTCGGGTGAGCTCATCGCAGCAGTCCGTGCATCTCGATCGTCGGCCGGGCCGCCATCGCCGCCTCTTCGGCCTCAGCGATGGCCTTTTCCCGGTTGACGCCCAGCGGCATCTCTTGAATCTTCTCGTGCAGCTTGAGGATTGCGTACAACAGCATCTCCGGCCGCGGCGGGCAGCCGGGCAGGTAAATGTCCACCGGCACCACGTGATCGACACCCTGCACAATCGCGTAATTGTTGAACATGCCGCCGGACGAGGCGCACACACCCATCGCCAGCACCCATTTCGGCTCGGCCATCTGGTCGTAGATCTGCCGCAGCACCGGCGCCATCTTCTGGCTGACCCGGCCGGCGACGATCATCAGATCCGCCTGCCGCGGCGTCGCCGAGAACCGCTCCATGCCGAATCGGGCGATGTCGAACCTGGGCCCGGCCGTCGCCATCATCTCGATCGCGCAGCAGGCCAACCCGAACGTCGCCGGCCACAGTGAGTTCTTGCGGACGTAGCCCGCAACCTTCTCGACCGTGGACAGCAGAATCCCGCCGGGTAACTGTTCTTCCAGTCCCACGTCCTACCTACCTCAATCCCACGTCAGGCCGCCGCGGCGCCACACATATGCGTAGGCCACGAAAACCGTGAGCATGAATATGACCATCTCGACGAGCGCGAAAGTCCCCAGCGAATCGAAGCTAACCGCCCACGGATAGAGGAACACAATTTCAATATCGAAGACGATGAATAACATTGCGGTCAGGTAATACTTGATCGGGAAGCGCTGACCGGTGGTCGTGTGCGTTCCGGTTTCCGTGGGCTCGATCCCGCACTCGTAAGCCTCGAGCTTCGACCGGTTGTACCGGCTCGGGCCGGTGATGCTGGCCAGGAACACCGAACCGATGGCGAAGGCTGCGGCAATGGCCGCCATCACCAATATGGGTATATAGACGTTCACTTGCTCCACGTTTCCGTCGTTTGGGCTGTCGACAGCGGTCACGCGGCGAACAGGTGTGACGAAACCGGACTGGGGTACCCCGACATGACCTTGAGCACAGCCTAGCCAGGAACGGCGCGGCGGTCGCGCGGACCCTACCGATGCGTCAAAATCGCACGTCGGGCGCCGGTGTCAGCTGTTCTGGCCGGGGCTGCCGTTGGCATTGCCGTTCTGGCTCAAGCCGCCGCTGCCGCCCGTGGTGGCGGTGAGGCCGCCGTTGCCTCCGCCGGTGCTAGTGCTGCCGCCAGTGCCGCCAGTCGAGCCAACTGCGTTACCCCCGTTGGTACGGGCGCCGCCGGCGAGGGCCACGCCGCCACCGCCGCCACCACCACCGCTGGGTGCGCCGGCCTGGGTACCCGTCGCACCGGTGCCGCCGGTGGCGGTGGCGACCTCGGTCGCACTCCCGCCGGCCCCACCAGTACCGCCGGTCGCGGACGCGTCGCCGCCCGCGCCGCCGCCGCCACCACCCCCGCCAAAGGCGGCGAAGTAGGCACCCCAATAGGTGCCGCCGCCCCCACCGCCGCCACCGCCAGCACCGCCGTTGCCACCCGCGGCGCCGCTGCCGGCCGCACCACTGCCGCCACCACCGCCGAACCCGCCATAGCCGACAACGCCCAGAGTGGGGCCGATGGCGGCGGTACCACCGTTGCCGCCAGTGCCGCCGGTCCCACCGGTACCACCGGTGCCGCCGCTGCCGGTGCCGGTGCCAGCGGCACCGCCGCTACCGCCGGCACCGCCGCCACCTCCGCCGCCGGCATAGAAGAAGCCGCCGACCGTGTTCGAGTTGGAGCCGCCGTTGCCGCCGTTGCCGCCGTTGCCGCCCGCACCGCCGTTACCGTTGGTTCCGCCTAAGGGGGTGCCGCCGCCGGCGCCGCCGCTGCCGGCCTTGCCGCCGTAGCCGCCTTGGCCGCCGCGCGTGGTGCCGCTCCCGGCGCCGCCGTCGCCGCCACCGCCGCCGTTACCGCCGGCACCACCACTGCCACCGACACTGCCGGCGCCGGTAGCGTCGCCGCCAGTGCCGCCTTGCCCTCCGTTGCCACCGGCAAAGCCCGTGGAGCCGGTGCCGCCAACGTGGCCGGTGCCGCCGTTGCCTCCGGCGCCTCCGTTGCCCCCGGTGGAGGTGAGGTCGCCGATACCCGCGGTGCCGCCGTTGCCCCCGCTGCCTCCGTCGCCTCCCGCGCCGGCGGTGCCGCCATTGCCGCCGGTGCCGCCGGTGCCGCCGTTGCCGCCGTGGCCGCCGACGGGGCTGAAGGAGCTGCCGCCGGTGCCCGCGGTACCGGCGTTGCCGCCGGCACCGCCGGCGCCGCCTCTGCCGCCGTTGGGAACTGCGGGGGTGCCGCCATTGCCGCCGCTGCCGCCGTCGCCGCCGGCACCGCTGGCCCCGTTTGTGCCGCCGATGCCGGAATTGCCGCCGCTGCCGCCTGTTCCGCCTGTTCCGCCTTTGCCGCCATCGCTGCCGCTGCCGATGGCCGCATCGCTGCCGGAACCGCCGGCCCCGCCCTTGCCACCGGCGCCGCCGTTGCCGGCGGTGGCGCCGGTACCGGCGTTGCCACCGTTGCCACCGGTCCCGCCGCCGCCGCCGGTCTGGCCGCCGAACGCGGTGTCGACACCTCCGGTGCCGCCGTTGCCGGCCGCGCCGCCGACGCCGCCGTTGCCGCCAACGCTGCCGGTGCCGGTGGCGTTGCCGCCGCTACCGCCTTGTCCACCATTGCCGCCGGCGTCGCCGGCCAGGTCGGCGTTTCCGATGTTGCCGGTGCTGCCGGCACCGCCGTTGCCGCCGTTGCCGCCGGAGCCGCCCTTGCCGTTGGTGTAGGCGCTGCCGACCGTACCGGCGTTGCCGCCGTTACCCCCAGCGCCACCGTCCGGGGCGACGGTCTGACCAGTGCCGATGTCAAGGCCGCCGTTGCCGCCGGCGCCACCGGCGCCGCCACTGCCGGCGTTGCCGCCAGTGCCGTATTGGAAGCCGTTACTGGCGTCGCCGCCATTGCCGCCAGTTCCACCCGCGCCGCCGGCGCCGCCGATGCTGCCGCTGCCGCCGGTACCACCAGTGCCGCCGGTGCCGGCGTTGCCGCCGTTGCCGCCGACTCCGCCGACGCCCACACCGCCACTGCCGCCATGGCCGCCATTGCCGCCGCTGCCGCCGGCGTCGCCGGAAAGGCCCGCGATGCCGCCGTTGCCGGCGCTGCCGTTGCCGCCGGCGCCGCCATTGCCGCCGGTGCCGGAGTGGCCCGGGGTGAGGCCGAAACCGTAGGCGCCGGTGTTGCCGCCGTTGCCGCCGGCACCGCCGCCCGGGGCGATCCCCCCGCCAGTACCGATGTCTATGCCGCCGTCGCCGCCCTTACCGCCGTTGCCGCCGTTGCCGGCGTTGCCGCCGGTGCCGGCACCGACGCCGCCCCCGGTGCCCCACCCGCCGTCGCCGCCGACGCCGCCGCTGCCGCCAGCGTCGCCGGTGAGGCCGGAACTACCAGCATTGCCGGCGCTACCGTCACCGCCGTTGCCGCCTTCACCGCCATTACCGCCGTTGCCGTAGGTGGCACCGGTGCCCTGATTGCCGCCGTTGCCGCCGCCGCCGCCGGTACCGCCGGCGGGGGCCGCAGTCCCGCCGATGCCGGTGTCAGCGCCGCCGTTGCCGCCGTTGCCGCCGTTGCCGCCGTGGCCGGCGTTGCCGCCGACACTGCCGGTGCCGGTGGCGTTTCCGCCGCTGCCGCCTTGGCCGCCCTTGCCACCGGCGTCGCCGGCATTCCCGGGGTTGCCGTTGTTGCCAGTGCTGCCGGTACCGCCGTCGCCGCCATTGCCGCCATGGCCGCCGCTGCCCGCCGTGGCGCCGGTGCCGGCCGCGCCGGCGGCGCCGCCGTTGCCGCCGTTGCCGCCAGCCGGGGCGGTGGTTCCGCCGATGCCGGTGTCAGCGCCGCCGTTGCCGCCGTTGCCGCCGTGCCCGCCGTTGCCGGCATTGCCGCCGACACTGCCGGTGCCGGTGGCGTTGCCGCCGTTGCCGCCGGCACCCCCAGCGCCGCCACTGTCGCCGCCTAGGCCGGGGTTACCGGCTTTGCCGGTGGCGCCGTTGCCGCCGTTGCCGCCGTTGCCGCCAACGCCGCCATTGCCCGCAGTGGCGCCGGCACCGGGCGTACCGGCCGCGCCGCCGTTGCCGCCGGCGCCGCCGGCCGGGGCGACGCCCCCACCGGCGCCGTTGTCGGGGCCGGCCGCGCCGCCGTTAGCACCCTGGCCGCCGTTGCCGGCGTTGCCGCCGGTGCCGGTCACGCCGCCTGAGCCGCCGTCACCGCCCGCGCCGCCGGCCCCGCCGATACCGCCGGCCGCACCGGTGCCACCGCCGCCGGCCATGCCTCCCGCGCCGCCCGCGGCGCCGTTTCCACCTGTGGCCCCGGCACCGCTGGCCAGGCCACCGCTTCCACCCAAGCCCCCAGCCCCGCCGGCGCCGCCGGTACCTGGGAAGGGGTGGGAGCCGAAGCCGCCGGCACCGCCGTTTCCAGCGACACCGCCGGCACCGCCGGTATTCGCGGAGACACCGCCAGTGCTGGCGCCACCGGCACCGCCGTTCCCGCCCGCCCCGCCAGCGCCGCCGTTGACAGACAAGCTCTGGAACAAAACGAGATTGGCGCCGTTGCCGCCGTTTCCGCCCTGGCCGCCTTTGCCGCCGGCCTCGATCAAGTCGCCGATACCGCCGGCGCCGCCTGTCCCGCCGTTACCGCCGGCGCCGCCGCCCGTGCCGTGGGTGGGCGGAGGCGTGGTAGTACCGCTGTTGTCGAGGCCGGTGCCGCCGTTGCCGCCGTTGCCGCCGTTGCCGCCGGCGCCGCCGACTGGGCTTGAGAAGGTACCGCCGGTCCCGGCCGTACCGGCGGCGCCGCCGTTGCCGCCGTTGCCGCCGGCGCCGGCAACATCGCCGCTGGTGTAGCCGCCGTTGCCGACATTTCCGCCATTGCCGCCGGCCCCGCCATTGCCCCCGGCGCCGCTGGCGCCGTCGGTGCCGCCGAT
>NZ_JCALCX010000053.1:0-25986 GCF_059812565.1 Mycobacterium sp. NGS49
TGCACTGCCGACTGAGCATGAAAGTTCCGTGGCGTAACCATCGACCACGCAGCATCGCCCGGGCACCAGTTTGTTGTCTGCTATACCGTACAGGGCTATGGTATAGCGGAATATGTGTGTCACTCGGCGGTCCTGCGCAGAGCGGTAAGTTCGCCGCTCTGCGACGATGGGCCAGGGTGGCGCCGCCGCATGCTGGCTTATGTATTTCAGCGCAGTCGCAAGGTCACCGCGGTCATCCCGCAACAGGGTGACGAGATACCCGACGGCCGGTGAGCGCTGACGCCAGCCCCATCGTGGGCGCACCTGCGAAAGCGCCGCCCTTGTCCGTAGCAAGTTATAAGCCGGTCGAGCCGATCCAGTGGCCCTGCCGAACTGCGCCGTAGCTGAGATGCGTTGGCGTCGCGCACCGGACGGCATCTCCATTTCAGCTGCTGACGCTGGCGCCGTCGGTAAAGTTGCGAACCCGCCAGCATGATTTTCATCGGCGCCAGCCGAACTCTAGTCATACACCGTCACGATCGCGGGCATCCGCACTGGGTATCTAAAGACCCTTCGCGCTATGAGCGACCGGTGTCCAGACGATCACACAGTTAGCGTGTGTGGTGATCTTCTCCGCGGATCGCCACGGGCTGCACCGCATCGCTGTCCGCAACATCGTCGAAATGACATGCGCCACTATCGCGGAACGGCTCGATCAGCTGAGCCAGATATGGCACCGGGTAGTTGGGCTTCGCCGCCATACCGAGGTCTTCGCCACGAAATCGGCGGGTGGGGTCGAATGAGAAGGTGCGCAACGCGTGATCCCAGGTGAGTGTGAATAACCCGAAGTTGACGTCGCCCACACCGGCCCATTTCAGGTGGTGAAATCGGTGCCCTTCGTTGAGCGCCAGAACTGAACGCAGCGGCCCGACGCGGTAGTCGGCGTTGGAGTGTTGGAGCAGCAATTGCACAGCGATGCACACCGCCAGTGCCTCTGCTACCGACTTCGGCATCCCCATGATGAGTAAAGGCGCTGTACCCGAAGCTAATTCAAGCGCTCCGTGCAGTGGATGCTTCATCAGCCCATTGAAGCCGTAGAAGCGTTCCACGCTGTGGTGTACGGCATGCAACCGCCAGAGCCAACCCACCCTGTGACTGAGCATATGCATCAGCGTGATGCCAAGATCGGCCACCAGCACCGCTAGCAGCACCTGCAGCGCGAATGGCGTCGATATTGGCCATTGGTGATCAAACGGGCTCAACGGTACCGTCGCCGGTACGCCGAGTACGGCCACCAGGAACGCGGTCTCGTTGATGAACGCGTGCGCGACGTCGCGACGCGCATCACCGAGTGAGTCGTTCCACTCCTGGGCGTAGGGCAGGACCCGCTCGACCGCGAACGACAATCCGATCGCCGCGATGATCAGCACGATCATCCACAACTCGGCCCAGGGCGAGCGGGCCAGCGCGACCGCAACACCGTTGATTCCGACGAGCATCAGCGGCACGTACCCGTACCGAAGAAATGATCTGACCATGGATCTGAGTCTTGATGGCCTCCCACGGTTGACGCATGTACAGATCCGTCGACCTGCACGCCTTGGCGCCGGGGGATACTCGACGGTGTGACATGGTCTGGCGCGGCGGTCATCGAACCGGGCCGCCTCATCTATAGCGGGCAAATCGGCGTGGCGCACATGCACGCCCACGCCGCCGTTCAGATCGCCGCGACCACATCGGGTGCCGTCGAGTTCATCGACGCCGAAGGGCGACGGCTGCGGGGTGTCGCCGGAGTCATTCCGGCCGGTGCTGCCCACGCGCTCCATGCCGGCACCGCAACCGGGCTGATGATCTATCTCGAGCCCACCAGCGCAGCCGGTCGCCGACTGGCCGCATTGTTCACTCCCAGTACCCGGCAGGATGCGCGAGCATGGTTGGCCGCAGCGAATCGCGTTCCCAAACCGACTCAGCAACAACAGCTTTCCCTAGCGGCCAGCGCGGTACTGGAGCAACTGTGCGGTACCGGTTCAGCATCGTCGCATCCCGGCGCACCGCACTCAAGTGTGCGGGAGGCGATCGATCTGCTGCCTGCGTTGCTGTGCGGCCCGGTGAAACTCACCGACGTTGCGCGTGCGGTGCACATATCGGCTGACCGGCTTGGCCGCCTGTTCGCCCGCGACGTCGGCCTGTCATTTCCCGCTTATGTCCGGTGGGCGCGGCTCATCCGGACGATGGAGGTGGCCCGCGGCGGGGGCACCCTGACCGACGCAGCCCACGCCGCCGGATTCAGCGACAGCTCACACGCCAACCGAGCGTTTCACGAAATGTTCGGCATCGCCCCGTCCGCCGCGCAGCGCAGCGTGCGCCTGCAATGATCAGCCCGTCGCGATGCCGCAACAAGAATGCAATCGCGTGCTACCGGCCGGGACCCAAGACACGGCGCTGATCAACCGGCTGGCTCTGAGTTGTCTACTCACTCTGCAGAATTCGACGGATGACCGGGCAAAGCGATTACGTCGTGACGTCACGGTCTAGAGCACTGCGTAAGTGGGCACGGTGGGGCAGCCCCGCCCAGTCATAGAATTGCAAGCAGATCGGTTGTGGGAGACAAATCAAGGGACCGTCAACGCGACGCCGAGCGCAGTGTGTGCGCGCCGCCCCCCAAGCACGCCCCGGGCTGCTGCATGCGGTGGTTTCAGCCTTTCACGTCCGCCGGTGTCACCGACACACCGGCCGTAACCGGGTCTGACGCTGAAGTGTTCCCGCCGCGAAAATTTCGAGGCGCAGCGGTGGGGACACGGTCAGCACATACGCGCCCCGCCAGATCATGAGGCGGCCCCGAGGTGAGTCGACTCTCGACACGCTGATCTTTTCGAAGGTGAGTGGGTCATCGTGTCGTCCGCCTTAACGATTGCTTGAGCCGCAATAGCCGGCCACGGTGCCCGCCAATGATCATGGCGGCCACTTGTGTCAGCAGGGCTTGGCGCAATTTGTGATACGGATCCTTGCGCGCCGTCGGTCAACGCAGGGCGCTGCCGGCAAGCCATTGGTCCCATGGCACGCTCCAGTCGCCGTTTTGCCACACGGCCAGTGGCGCTCCTCCGGTGTTGTGCACTTCGACGACGTCGCCGGGCTGGGAAAACTGGTAGAACCAGCGGGCGTTGTCGGCGTTGAGGTTCAAGCAGCCATGAGACACGTTGGTATTGCCCTGCGCCCATATGGTGTCGTCGAGTTGGTGTAGGTAGATCCCGTCGCTGCTGATGCGGGTGGCGTACTTGATGCTCTGGCGGTAGCCGAGCCGGGAGTTGATCGGCAGACCATAGGTCGACGAGTCCATGACGACGGGGTTGGCCTTATCCATCACTGTGTAGGTGCCGGGTTGGGTCCAAAAGCTGAAAGCGCGACCGCCGATGGTTTGGGTGCCACCCATGCCCATGGAGGTCGGCATCGTGCGCACGAGATTCCCGTTGTCGTAGACAGTGATCTGCTTGGTGACATCGTCGGCGATCGCGATATGGGCGTCGCCGATGCGGAAGCTGACCCTGGCGTCATCCTGCCCATAGAGCCCGTCGCCGAGGGCGAGACCATAAAGGCGGGCGGCTACGGTGACCGTGGTTCCCGGAGGGTAGTAGCGCTGCGGTCGCCAGTGCGCGGTCTGGTCATCGACCCAATTCCAGGCCCCTTTCAGGGGCGGGCTGGTAGTGACGTCTAGCGACTGCTCGGCGGCGGCACGGTCGGCAATGGGTTCGTCGAAGCGGGCTACGACCACGGTGCCGATGCCGTAGGTGCCGTCATCGCTGAGGGGGGTGTTGGCGGTGGTGGTAAGCCGTACCGCGGTCTGATTGCTGGGCGCAAGGGTCGAGAAGCTGGAAGTCAGGGAGGTGGTGGTGTTATCGCTGCCGCGTGCGCTGGCTGACAACGTATAGGTGCGACCGTATCCCAGCGGGCCGGTGGGCCTCCACACGGTGTTGTCGGGTGTTACGACACCGTCGATCACTCTGCCGGTCTCATTGACCATTTGCACCGCAGCCAACATGCCCGTCGTGGCGGTGACAACGATCGGGGCCAGCGGGTCGACATCGTGGGAACCAGGCGCGGGGTTGACAGTCAGCGCCGCGGGACCCAGCTGCGGTGGCCCCGTCCGTGCCGGCGCAGCACCGTGGGGCCCTACGGCGACCGGGCGCAGCTGCGCAGGCCAAATGGCGCCCGACACGGCCAAGTCGATCACAGCCATCACTAGGGCCAATCGCACAACGACCCAACACAATTGCCGACGAGCGTCGGTCATCATTCATCGTCTCCGCGCTATCGAAGTGGGTACCTGGCCGCAACAACTTCCGACCGGACGGTCGGCCGAGGCAACCCCCACCGTCTCCCTACCAACATGATAGGTGGCGGATTTGCCGGCATCCATTGCCCTAGGAGGGTAGGGTACAGCCGGTTAGCTGTGACGTCAGTTGCGCAGATGAAGGCCAGGAGCACGATCAGCGCTTCCACATCAACGAGTCCGAACGTCTGGTGGCCCAGTCGCAAAACGCGCGCATGCATCGTGAAATAGGACCGGCTGCAGCGGGAATCGAAAGACCCGCGATCCATGGGCATTGCGCCGCAACTGGCCGTGCCGGGCCCTGTTGCCTTCCATTGTTGTCCGAACTCGTAAGGAACGGCGGAATGCTGCGACTCGGGGCAGCATCGATCTTGCATTCGAGTATCATTTCGGTTGCGCTACAGACGGTCACCAATTCCTGTTGCGCGGCATGTAGTTATATGCGCACTGCTGCGGTACTGGGAAGCACTCAACGCGCATCGCCGGCGCATCGCGTCTGACCGCAAACACAGGTTTGTAGATCACGATTTTCGAGCGCCTGCACCGCCGCAAGTGCCATCCGTCGTCCGGGCCCAACCGCGACGTCGGTCATCACCAGGCTCCATCCCAGGAACCCATGCCGGGTAAGGGTAACATCCCAACACATTGTCACTACACAAACTGGTGGGCCCGATCAGGATATCCAACGATTTGCCTTCGACCGGCGGTCTTGGACTGCGACCGCAACGATCATCGGACGGGAAGAGTTATGCCTCGGATTGCAAACGTAAGAATTCGGGATCCGCGAGCGCTGGTGCTCGCCTACAGCGGAGTACTGGCCGCAGTCGCCGGTTGGATCAACTCGGTAGCGTTGCTGGTCTGGGTGTATCCGGTCGGCAACCTCACGGCTTTGACCACAAAGATTGGCCAGCACACTACCAATCCGTTACTGCATCCGGGTGGCATGATCGCGGCGATCGTGGCCGGGTTTCTGGCCGGCGTCCTGGGGGCCGGCGCGGTGCTGGCTGCCACACCGAACCGTGCTGGCCCGCGCCACGCCGCGGTCCTGCTCGGCGAAGCGGCGCTGCTGCTGGCCGCCGCCGGTATCGAACACCCCTTGATCAGGGCGCCGCTGGCCGCTGCGGCGTGCGGACTGCAAAACGGGATGACTTCCAGTTTTCCGGGGATGCCAATCCGCACCACGCACTTCACTGGCACCATTACCGACCTCGGCCTGCTTGTGGCGCGTAGCCACCGTCACGGAATGGACAACTGGAAAGCTGCGGTCTTGATTGCGACTGTAATGCTGTTCATCGGCGGTGCAGCCGCTGGCGTGATACTTGGCGGCCGCATCGGCGACCACGCGCTGATCCCGGCGGCCGTCGCGTGCGTAGCTCTCGCGGTCGCCAACGTGTTGCATGACCGCAAGCGTCGGATCCGATGCCGGGAAAGAGTCGGCCGGCACGACGGTAATGCGGCAAGGCTTGGCCGTGGGTCTGGGTAAGATAGCGCTCTCCGACGACGCGGACTTGGAGCTCGAGCTGACCAGCAGCACGCGGCCAAAGCGAGGATCGGGTCACATGCCAACGGAGAAAGCCGGCATGGCAGTGAAGATCGGGCGGCGCACCAGCTCGAAGTCACCGTGCACCAATGTAGTGTCGCGCTTGCGTCGATTCCGATGCGCAAGGACTCCCATGTTGCGGCTGGCTTAGAGGGTTTGCCGAATCTTCCCGCCGGCCAACGCCATCTAAGCCTCAATCAATGGCGCGTGAAGCATGGCGATTCAGGGGCGGGCACTTCGATACAACTGCAGCAGGGGTGAGAGAGCTACATACGCCCTGGCATAGCTGGTCAGTAGCGCGCAATTCCGCCAGCGTTTCATACGGCCACACCTCCACCGCCACTACGCCCGGATTCAGGGAGCGCCGGCTTGGTCCGGGTCCCAAGTGCCCGGAACCATCGGCAGTCTTGGTCCGCTGCCGAACTCATCCTCGGCCAGCGTGGTCATCCCCCCCGCCACAGCGCCCGTTTCCGTACTCACGGTGCCAGCGAACCCCAGATTTCCCGCGCCTCGAACCGAGGAAACGGCCGTCGGATCCCCACCCGGCGGTAGGCCCCAGTCGGGGTCGACATCGACATTCATCTCCATGAACTCATCGCCGTGGTCGTGTAGCGCCGTGCGTCGCCGTCGACGTGCCCGCGCACGCGCGGCCGCGCCGGCCGACACCGCGGCAGAATAGGCCTCCGGCGCCTTCTTCCTGGCACGGGCACTGGCACTGGCACTACTGCTCATCCCGGACCCGAAGCCTAGGCCGGGGCCGCCGCCCACCAGGAACGGGTAGCCGAAGCCTGCGGCGGCCGGCGCCGGGGGCGGCGGTGCCGGCCCAGCGCTGGCCACCGTGCTCGTCGCGGGCGCGGGCGCGGGAGCCGACGGACCGGGCGCGACCGTGACGACCCCCGGGGCCATCCCAGCGACGGGCAACATTGGCCCTGCAGAGGCGATAGGCGGCGCCACGACGGCGGGGATGGCCGCAGGCTGGATAGCAGCCAGGCCGGAAAGCCCCGTCAAACCGGTCACCGTGCCCAAATTGGAGACGGCGGTGCCAAGTGCGACCGCCAGCAATTGCGGAGACTGGTTCAACGCTTGGAGAAGTTGCGGTATGTGCTCCGGGTAGTCGAAAAATAGAAGATCGAAATATGACTGCAAAGCCTCTTCCGGATTCGTAACGAGTTCCTGAACAAACGTCTCAAAATCTTTCGGGAATTCGATAGCGCGAGCAACCCACCAGTACGGGTCGGCGGCATTCGTATAGTCTTCGAAAGGGATCCCGTTCAGGGTGCCTTCGGTGATATCCCAATTCACCCGGCCACCGGAGACGATGCGCAAGAATTCCGCAACGACGTAGTCGATAGGGGTGGGCGCACCTCCGTGCGCGACCTCATCCGCCTGGTCGCCCTCTTGGTTCTCTTGCACGATCTCCGGTGCGGGATCGGTCTGCGGTGTCGACGCCCGCGCCGCGTCGGACACTGCTTCATAGGTCGCCATGGCGGTGGCCGCCTGGATCCACATCCGGACATAGTCGGCCTCGTTGAGCGCGATCGGGATGGTATTGATCCCGAAGAAGTTCGTCGCCACCAACGTCCCGTGGATGACGTGGTTGGTAGCTAGCTCGGGCAGCGTTGGCATCGCTGCCAGCGCTGTAGTGTATGCGGCGGCTGCGATCTCGTGCTGTGCAGCTGTGCGCGCACTGGTTGTGCTGGCCTGGGTCAGCCACGCCAGGTACGGCATGTGCGCGGCCACATACTGCTCGGCGCTCGGCCCTCCCCAGACGCCTCCCCGTACCGCGCCCAGCAAAGCCATGAGCTCGTCGGCCACCGCGGTGTACTCGGCGCTCAGAGACGACCACGCCGAAGCGACCGACAACAACGACCCGGGTCCCGGGCCGCTGCTGAGCAGCATCGCGTGCGCTTCCGGCGGCGACGCCATCCACACCGTGGCCATATGAACACTCCTCACCCTTAACGCCGACTTCAAACCTTACTGAGTTTGACAATCGTTTTCAATACGGCTACACGCAGGGAACGTTCGGATGTACTGACCGGTGGCCGTACCCAGCGGGGGTAGGGACCTAAGCCACGTTAACGCGGGGCAGAACGTCTCTATCCCCAGCATTGGCCGGCAACGACAGTGGAGGTTGCGACGTAACGCGTATGGTTTGAATCGGGGTATGTGCTATGGACCTGCACCCGCAGACACACCTTCGTTCGGCAGCATGGGTGCCAGACGATGAGCCCTTTCGCCCCTGGGAAGACGCGGCGCAACTCGCAGCCGAATGGATTTGGAGCCGTTCCGCGGCCGAAGGGGTGGCGCCAATTCTTGTGACGAATACTGAGCGAGGTGGATGGGGGATGGGAGTGCTCGACGAGATCGTCCGCGCCGGTGGCCATGCCACACCTCAAACCGAATGCCGGTTCAAAAATGCGCCGGTGTTGGCATACCTTCCGCACGCACGATCGTTACGTTTCGCCATGGATCTTGCTCGGAGATACTCGTTGGTGGCGGTGGAAGGCACGGTATTCCCGCTGTGCGGGTGGGCGGCCGGCGCCGACGCGATGAGCCTGCCGACCAAAAGCGCTTCTTCACACAGTATTCCCAATCGGGTGCGCCGAGATCTCGATGCGGTCATATCGTACGGTGGGAACAACGAATGGACAGGAACCGACGAAAAGCGTTGCGCGCAAAGGAGCCTTATTCCTCATTTGCGCGCTGGAACGTTGGATCCGTGCCAGGCTGCCAGTTATGCGATCTCCCAGGGTGTATCCGCTCTTGGGGCCAAGCGGCTTCATGAGCTTCTACGCAGCAAGAATCACGAGCTCGGTTCTCGCGGACCGCGCCTGATCTAGGGTCGAAGTGAGCAACAAGTGCGACGAGGTTGACCGCGTCGCGCGCCATTCGACCATATCCAAGTCAGGCTGCAGTCATCGGCCATACACGATCGCCTCGCCGTCGCGGGCTCGACGGGATCGCCAGTCGCTCGCCTGATGGTTTACCACTCGAAAGCACGGGGTAATCTCTCGTATACCCCCAGGGGTAATATGAAAATACAGCGAGGACGAGGGAAGGAGCTAATGATGGACGACGAGGACCCCATCCCAGCGCTGCAGCCGCCGCAGCGACCGGCACACGGTCCACGCGCCCGGCCTGATCGCCATCATTTGGGCCGCCAGTGCACGAACGTCGCGACCCAGCTGGCCACGATATCCGCGCCCTTGAGCGCGCCGGGTCAGGGTGTTGCATCCTGCATGCCGGTTCCCCCGGCGGCGCCGCACCACATAATCGAGGCCGAGTTGGAAAACCTACGCCCTGGCTTCAGGTGTCGTGGCCGTCGCGACGGCGGTCGGTGAATCAGCGGGACAAATCAGGCCCGATGAGCAATGCCAGTGGCCCCAGCAGAACGCAGACTACCTGACCCGTCGCCTGCGCTGCGCTGCTGCGCGCATTGCGCTGAGGGACGTCAATTAGCAGATCAACCTGCAGTGCTGTGCAACGTTGTTGCCAAGCACCGATGCGAAAACTGTTGACGCGCGAACCGACCAGCTCACGCTGGCCAACACGGCCAGAGACGCAACCTTAATCGCAAACCGCAGGTTCGTCTCGGCGAGGGCAAATCGAACTAGCTAACCAATAGAACTCAGAAAGGCGCAGCAACCATGACGAAGAAACTCGTGATACTCGGCGCGGGCACCGGAGGACTCGCCGCCATCGGCGAGTTGAGGCAACGAAAGATGCTTCGCAACATCGATCTTGAGGTCACCCTGATCGACCAGGAGTTCACCCATTTTCAAGGCTTCACCTTGCCCTGGATCATGCGTGGCTGGAGGACCGCCGAACAAGTGACACTTACACCCAGTGCTAAGGCGCTCGACGGCGTCCGCACCATCACCGGCACCGTCACCACCATTGATACCCAGCGCAAAAAGGTGCTAGGTGAGCACTTCGCCACGGATTATGACGCGCTCATCGTGGCGCTCGGCGCCAGAAACAATCCGGGCAAAGTTCCCGGGCTCGCCGAAGCGGCCGCTGCCGGAGTCGCCCACCACTTCTACAGCATCGTCGATGCGGATCACGCGCACCACGCGCTAAAGGATTTTGCCCGCGGGAACGTCGCTGTGCTCATTCCGTCGCTACCATATCGTTGCCCGGTCGCACCCTACGAGGGCGCGCTGCTCATCCATGACTACCTCAGCGAGCACGGACGGCGAACTCACGCGCAGATCGACATCTTCACGGTGGAGCCTCAGCCGATGCCCTCAGCGGGCACCGGCCCAGGCCGAAAGCTGATGACCCTGCTCGAAGACGCTCACATCGGCTTCCACCCAAACATGCAATGCCAAGCCGTCGACGCGGCAACGCGGTTGATTCAGTTCCAAGACGAAATCACCGCACCATTTGACCTGCTCCTGTTCGTCCCGCCCCACGAACCGGCGTCAGGGTTGGGCGGGGGCCCGGGATGGATCAGCGTCGACGCCCACACCCTGGCGACTGAACACGAAGGCGTTTGGGCCATCGGCGATATAACCGGGATCACCACCCCGAGCGGCCGGCCCCTGCCGAAGGCGGCGATCATGGCCAAAGGCCACGCGAAAACCGCGGTAGGCGGCGCACTGCAGTACCTCGGCATCGTATCCGAGACAACCGCTTTCAATGGCCACGGATACTGCTTCATCGACACAGGCGACCACGAATCCGCGCGCGGAATCGGCGACTTCTACGCGCTGCCCGACCCAGCGGTCGAACTCGTCGGACCCTCCAAGGAGCTACACCAGCTCAAGCAACAAGAAGAACGCGAGTGGGCCGACGTCTGGGCTACCAAACCCCGCGACCCACACGCGAGCTAATGCAACTTAGCAACCCCAAGCCTCTGGATCGCCGGGCCAGGTCGACCAACCGGGTGGCGTCGGCTCCGAGCCGCTTCTAGCCGCTGCGGCCCCTTGCGGTCCGGCACTGGCAGCGGTGGCCAGATGGAGACCCACCCCGTGGTCGTCGTGCGATCACGAGGTGCGGGCCTCAGTATGCGTTCGGGTCTCCTGCACCGACAGGTGAGATTGTCACCCCGTTCGGGCAGCAGACCCATTTCATCCCCGCCCTCGGGGTCACTAATGCCAGGGGGAGTGCCTCAACCCAGCTTGACAGAGAGGGCACACCTACACTCCGGCGGCCTGCGAGATCAACTCAATGCCGGTTCAAGCAAACCCGACCACCGAATCCGGTGGACTTATCAAAGGGGACTCGGACTCGCCACAGTCATGTCGGCGAAAAGCGCGCTGCCCTGCTGCCGAGGAGAACTTGAACTCATCCAGAGAACCACAAGCCGACGGTTCCCACTACCCGCCCATCAAGCGTAACAACCTACACAACAACGGCAGCGTCGCCGTATCCGCTGCTCCTCAGAGAGTATGCCTCAATTTGCACTGGCGCTCAGTACGTCATGGATCGCCGCAACAACTATATCGGGCCGTTCGATGGGTAGCCACGAGTGGCTCGTTCCGTCGGCAAATACAAGTTCGCCCCTAGGATACCGGTAGACCAGAGCACGATTGGCTGCATCCATCTTCGCATACGCAGCGCGACTACGGATTCGAGAGCGCGGCACTATTACCCGCACCGGCACATCCGGCAACGATATGCGCTCGAGTGCTGCCTTCATTTCGCGCAAATAGCCAGCGTGACGCGGGACAAGCCGTGCCGTCTGCCATCCCGCCCACGGATGATTATCGACGTAGCGGTAAAACCAGCCCATTGCAGACTTCTTGACATCCTTTGGAGCCATATGCCGCACGACACGCCGGCCCATGCTTGTGCGGGAAAGCCTCAGCAGCTGGGCAAACCCAATGATGTAAAGCCCTACGGCGGCCAGGGCCATCCCGATTAACTCGATAAGGCGTGATTCGGTGACCGGTGCAGAGGGATCAAGCAGGACCAACCCGGCTACCTTCTGTGGATGTCGTAAAGCGAACATCTGAGCAACCAAACCGCCGGACGACCACCCCACAATTATCACCGGCGTGGCCCAAAGTAATCGATCAATTATGGCATCAAGGTCGTCAGCCATCTCGGCAATGCTGCGCCGAGGCGGACCATCCGAGCCACCACTACCAGGGCGGTCGTAAGTTAAGACGGTGGCAAACGATGCAACCGACTGTTCCAACGGAGCCGCCAAAAGCGTCCGCCGTTCCTTCACCTGCCCCGCCAGCTTCAAGGACCACCGTAGGCCCCTGACCGAGGATACGTGTTTTGATGACTCGGTCGGAAAGTTCGACCGTCGTGGTGGTTTGCGTCAGCAAGACATTTTTCCCTCTCGCCTGGGGGGCACACCGCCGGTCGGCACTGCCGTGTACACATTCTGAGCGATTAGCCGCTCGGGCTTAGTCTATCGCGGCTGCTGCAATGGTCCCGGTCAGACATCCAGGTGCGTAAGTTGTCGAGCAGCGGGTACTGGGTGCGGGTGCCCAGGCTGTGTGTTCGTCGTAAAGGGCGTAGACAGCCACGGAGGATGTCGACGAGTCTGTTTGGCAATGTCAACCTCCAAATGCATCGGTGTTGCGACGCTGTCTGGAATCCGCGCGATCGGATTTGGCCTCAGGTGGTGGGTTCGGAATGTGCGACGGTGGGTGTCAGGCCGAGAAGATGCCGGTGGGGTCTTTGTCTAACTCTGTTAGCAGGTCGTGGATGTGGGCCGAGGGGACTAGTAGGTCGCAGCGGTGGAATCGCTGGTGGGGGTCACGCCGGTAGAGGGTCCAGGTTTTTGGTGGCATCTTCACGCAAGGGCGGGCGGTGCTAGGTGTTGGTCAGGTGCCTGGCGGCAATGTCACATTCAACGCGTACTTGGTGGCGGGCTTCTTCGGAACTCTTGCGGCGCACCAACGTTGACGCATGCGATATCAAATCCAGGCAGTGCCATCGTGGTAACCAGTGGGATTGGCTGGTGGCGGCGGTGAGGTAGTCATAGGCGGTGTCGAGTAGTCGTTGGCGCCGCCGGTTGGGCTCGTGGTTGGCTTCGCGGCGGCCGGCGCACTAATCAGTTCGTCGAATTCGGTGTTGGTCAGCGCGAGCTGACGCGAGTCGTTGTAGGCGCGGATAGCGAAAACTGCTCTGCGGCAGTCTTTATCGAGGAATGGGAGTGTGCGCAGGGCCGCTGCGATGTCGGCGGTGACGATGATGTCGCACACTGACTCGGCGGCGCTCAACCGCTGGAGACGCAGGTCGTAGATCGATTCGGTCCAGTTGCTGATGGTGCCGTCATCCCCGCAGCGACTGCAGCACCAGTCGATGGGCTGCTCTGGTTGAGTCCAGAACACGATGATGCGGCCGAGGCAGATGCGGTTGGCCGGGCGGCGGCGGCACGGCAGAGCGGTTCCCACCGGGTGTGGGCATCTCCGCCGCTGGCCGCGGCCACGATAGCGCTCAAGTGCTCGGCGAGCTTGCGTGCCGGCCCCGGAGTCTGGGGACCCAGTCCAGGAAGTGATGCAGATCGGCGACCAACATGACCTGGTCACTGTAGCCGCCACGCGGTGCTAAGGCTGTTCACCCGCGAAGCACTCGCGATCGACGTTGATCGCGCCATCAACGCCGACGGCGTCGTCGGCTGCTGGGCGACCGACCGGCGCATGCTCGAGTACCCGGGATTGGTCTTTCGTAGCGCAACCTCTCCCAATTCGATGGGTTTGCCTTGCAGCGTTGGCGGCAATACTGGGCGACGTGGCCTACGGGCGTAGGCCGGAAAGGGGGCGCGGATGACGCGGCACGTGCTAATTCTGGGCGCCGGGTTCGGCGGTCTTGAGCTTGCCACCCGGCTGTCAGCGACACTTTCCAATCAAGTGCGGGTGACCTTGATCGACGGCAACGATTCATTCTTTTTTGGCTTCTCTAAGCTCGATGTGCTGTTTGGTAAAAGCAAACTTGATGACGTGCAGCTGCCCTACGCGGCGATGACAACGCCGGGCGTCGATTTCCGTCAGGAACAGATCACCGCCATCGACCCAGAAACCCGGGTGGTGCGGACCCAAACCGGTTCCTATGAGGCCGACGTTCTCGTCGTGGCACTGGGCGCGGAGTACGCTTTCGACGCCACCCCAGGTTTCACCGAGGATGGCTACGAGTACTACACCCTTGCCGGGGCGGAACGGCTGCGCGACGCACTGCCGACATTCGAGGGCGGCAACGTCGTCATCGGCGTGCTCGGTGAGCCGTACAAGTGCCCTCCTGCACCGTTTGAGGCGGCGTTGCTGCTTGAGGATTACTTCACCGGCCGTGGACTGCGCGACCAGACGTCGATAACCGTGACGGGCTACATGGGGGCCCCGGTGCCCGTCGCAAAGGAGGTGTCCGAGCCGCTTCAGCAGCACCTGACCGCGCGTGGCATTAACTTTGTGGGAAAGCGGACGGTCAACCGGCTGGCACCCGAACGCAAATTCGCCGAGTTCGCCGAAGGCAGCGGCGTTCCGTACGACCTTTTCGTGGGCATCCCGGTGCATCGGGTCCCAGCGGTCGTCGCCGATTCAGGGCTGGCTCCGGACGGATGGATTCCAGTGAATAAGACCAACCTGGCTACCCGGTTTCCCGGCGTGTACGCGATCGGTGACGTGGCGGCCGCCCACACGGCCAAAGCGGGTATCTTCGCCGAGCGTGCTGCGCGGTTCGTGGCCGAGGACATCGTCGCCAACATTCAGGGCACACCGCCGCCGCCGCCGTATGACGGGTCTGGCGACTGCTACATCGAGTTCGGTCGCGGCGAGGTCGCCAAGGTCCAGGTCGACTTCCTCAGCGGCCCGCAACCGACGGGGGCTCTGATCGGGCCGTCTGCCGAATTGGTCGAGGAAAAGGCCGAATTCGCCCGTAGCCGCCGGGAACGCTGGTTCGGCGTCCGGTGACCGGGTGAGACTCGGCCTCCTCGATCCACGGATGAACTGGCTGTGTTCCGGCTGCCGATATGAGGAAGGCGCCCTCTGAGCTGTGATGTTTAGCGTTCCCTAACAACAATCGTCCGGTACTAGAAGGGCACTTCCGGTGCGGCGTGGGCGTTGTCGATCCTGCGCGGCCACGCACGTGTTGTTGCCAGTGACGGTGTTGTTCCGGAGAGCTTATGCGCCGGAATGGATGCTGCGGTGACCGCCCGCGCTAGGGCGTCCGGCGTCGGGCATCGCCGGATCGGCGCCAGCCTGCAGATGCCGGCGGCGACAGTACTGGGCTGGCTGCGCCGTGCAGGTTCACGGCTTGATGCGCTTCGAGTGTGGTGTCCGGCGCACTGGGTGGGCGCGTACGCGCACCACGCGGTTAACTCAGGACGCGACTTGCGCAACGTGTTGAACATGATCAACAAACCGGCGGCGCGGCAGGAACTGACCAGAACCGGTGTGGTCCAGCTGCCACACTTGATGAGCGGCAACGTTATCGGAGCGGGCCGCCACGGGTGCGACCAGTCAGACCGTGACGCGACTCCCACAGTGCTCGCCTTGCGGATCGGACCGATTCGCGAGGGAGATCCCGACTTACCAAACCCGCCGCAGATTCCGGCACCGCCGCCGCCGGCTGGCACCCTGACACCACCCAAGCCGATCGCGACACCGCCGACACCACAACAATCGCTGCCGCCAGCACCGGCACAGCCACCGCCACCACCCCAAGAGCCACCGCCACCACCCCAAGAGCCACCGCCACCACCCCAAGAGCCACCGCCACCACAACAGGCGGAGCCTCCCGCTCAGGCTGCCAAGCCAGGGGGCGCTGCCCGAAGTGGTGACAGTGGTGGCAGTGGTGGAAATGGCAGCGGCGGTGGTGGCGACGGCGGTGGCGGCATCCGCGGGGGCGGCACTGGTGGCAACGGAGGTGGGGGTCGGGTGGAGCCGCCAACGCCCCCTATGCCGCCGGGCTTTGTCAAAGTCGCACCGTGAGACGGCAGCCCAGCCGTCGCCTGCCCACGCTTTGCCGCTGCTCGCTTCACGACGATCGCACGGCGTCGACCCAAGCCGTGCGGCCAACCGCGTCCATCCGTGAACTGGCCGGCTGCTCCACGAGACGGCACATCCATCGCGCCACAAAAGTGATTGTTCGTCAGTGCGGGCAAGTGCTGTGCAGACGCGACCGGACACCAGCAACCAACTCAGTCCCGGTAACGCTGCATATTTGATACCGCCGCAATCGGGTGTCTGTGGGCCGGTTCGCGGTCAGCGTGCCGGTCTTGTCCAACGCCACCGTCCGGATTGCGCCGCAACTCCAGGGCGGCGCCGCCCTTGACCAGCACACCAAGCTTGCTGACCGCCCCGATCGCGGCAACCGACGGTCACCGGCACCGAGATCGCCAGCGCACACGGTGAGGCTGCCACGAGTACGACCAGGGCCCGCTCGATCCAGGTGGCCGGGTCACCCACCACGCTGCCTATCATGGCAACAAAGGCGGCGGTGATCATGATGGCGGGCACCAGGGGTTTGGCGATGTGGTCGGCCAGCCGTTGAGAGGCGCCGTTGCGGGCTTGCTCGGCCCCCACGATCCGCACGATCCGGGCCAGCGTTTTCCTGCGTGGTGGTGACCTCGATTGCCAGCACTCCAGCACCGTTTATCGATCCGCTAAACACCTCTTCGCCAGGTCCGGCCTCGATGGGCACCGACTCGCCCGTGATCGCCGAAACGTCAGTGCGCTGCGCCCGTCAGCGATGATCCCGTCGGTGGCGATCCGCTCGTCAGGTTTGACCAGCATCCGGTCGCCGACCGCCACTATCGCCGACCTGCAAGCTTGCTCGACACCTTCCGCCTCATCTACAACACCCAACGAAGCCACCGCGTCCACCCCGGCACAATCACCCCCGAGCAGGCCTCGCCCGACCCAAAGCAAGCCCCACCGGCCAACCCGCCGAACATTTCGTCATCCGCCACGACATCATCGACCAATTCGGCAAACTCACCCTGCGCGGCAACCGGTTACAAAAACCTCGGCATCGGCCGCGCTCACGCCCACACTCCCGTCCCGATCCTGGTCACCACCACCATCATCTTCATCAGCAAAACCGGCCACCACGTCCTAAGCAGCCACACCATCGACCCCGAAAAAAACTATTGGCGCAACCAACAGAAAAACCCCAGCCGATGGCCGGGGAATCTGTAACCCATGACGCGACTCATCTGTAACCGATGACTCGACTCATCACACACGGTCGACGCGGTGAACCTGAACCGGCGGATGGCCGGCCGCGCCGGGCGGCGCCTGTCGCCTTTCGCAGAGCCGCTGGGGACCAAGCATTTACGCAACATCTCTCCACCCCTGCAGCTGCAAGCCGTGCCGCTCACCGAACCGCTCAAGCCAGGCCTCGACTCAGACAAATGATCTGACGCAATCATCCGGCAAGGACACTGATCGACTCCCGTTAGCCCCTACCCCGGTTAGGTATTCTATGGCAGACTAAACCTGCCCAGCTAGCAGCGCTGGGAAGGGGTAAAGAAATGACAACAACCGTTTTACGGTTACGAAGTAAGGAGATTTTGTCATGGCGGTAATGGCAAACCAGGCCTGTCTGGATGCGTGTGCGGAGTGTCAGGCGGCGTGTGAGGCGTGCGCGAACTGTTGCGTCAACGAGGCGGAGATGGCCGACTGCGTCCGGTTATGCCTGGACTGTGCAGCGATCTGCGCGGCGTGTGTGACGCTGGTTTCCCGCGGGTCGCGTTGGGCGGCCCAGTTATGCCAGCTGTGCGCAGAGATTTGCGATGCGTGCGCGGCCGAGTGCGACAAGCACGACAACGATCATTGCCGCGCCTGCGCAGAGTCGTGTCGCCGCTGCGCTCAGGAGTGTCGGGCCATGGCCTGATCCGATCCAGCGCCGCCACGTTCATGGCCACTGCGCGTACCTGGTGAAGTGGCCGTGCCGCCGCACATCACGCGGGAGCGCAACGAAGCATGAATAATGCCGAGGGACGAGCGAAACGCAGAGCGTGCATGATTCATGGATTATGACGACTACCTATCATGTCGTCTAGATGTAAAATCTGTCGTTGTGACGAAATATGCTGTAGCATATTATGTTTCGCGTGCACGCGCTTCCAATCAGTGCCGAACCAATAGCTCGAGTCGGTCGAAAAGGGCCGTCAGCGACTCGTCAAACTCGGTGGCGCTGTGATCCTGCGAGAGAATAGCCTGCAGGCGGCACAGGTGTGGATAGTCGGATGAATTCCACTGACCTGCATCCGCTTCTTCAAGCAAGGCTTCATCGGGGTGCACCCGGGCACCGTGGGTCGACACTTCTAGCAGTAGGTGACCCACCAGGCAGGTGGTGTAGGCGCGATACGCGGCGACTGCGGCGGGGTCGTCGAACCCGTAAGAGATTAACGTCTCCAGAAAGCTTTCCATCCAGCGCAGGCTGCGCAATGGTGGTCGCACCCATGGTGTTTCCGGCGCTTGGGTAGCGATGAGGGGAAACACTTGCGGGTGGTCGAGGGCAATTTCTCGTACACCGTGGGCGAGCCGTAACAGGTAGTCCTGCCAGCAGTCTTCTTGCCTGCGAGCGCTGAGTTGATCGGCGTAAAGCCGATCGATGATGCGTTCGACCACCCCGTTGAGGAGATCGCCACGGCCGCTAACGTGCCGATATAGCGCCATTGCTTCTACACCGCAGGCCGCGCCCAGCCGGCGCATCGTCAGACTCGGCAGACCATCCCGGTCGATAAGCGCGATAGCCGTGTCGAGGATGAACTCGCGACTCAACCGCGGCGGGCCCTCACCGGTAGCACCGCAGCTCGTGGCGGTGTCGGCAAGCCCCGGCCCACAGTCGATAGTTTGGTTGTCCAACATAATTACCCATCCTAACGACATTCAGGCGGACTGGCCAGGTTCGTGTTTACATCGTAAACGCCGCGGCGTACAGTCGTAGATTGTCACGCCGTCTTCAGAACGCAGGGCGCATCCGGTTTGGCGCTTGACGCGAGCAAGACGTTAGGAGCCCCCCATGAGTTCCCAGAACTCATTCATTCCTGGCCCCCGTTTGAGCGAATGTCTCGCGTCGGTGATAAACCATTCGGGCACTATGCTTCGCGCCACCGTGGAACGTAGCAGTACAGTCATGCTGCTTCGCGTGGGCGGGGAAATCGACGCGGCCAACAAAGATACGTGGAAGCGTCTGGTCGATGACGTCGCAGGCGCCACCGCCGCACCCGGACTGCTCGTTGTCGATACCAGCGGAATGGATTTCATGGCATCAGTGGCGTTTCGCGTACTGATCGAACAGTCGGCACGATGCCGCGTCCGCGGGATCACACTGTGTCTGGTCAGCAATCAGCCAATTGTCGCCCGCATCATGGGCGCTGTCTGGGCGCGAGCCGAGCTGCCGTTTTATCAGAGTCTCGACGCCGCATTGCATGACTTCCGTCCGTCTCACCTTAGCCGGCACTAGGCCTGTTAGGGCACTTGGCCAGCGCACACGCTATTTGATGCGTAACTGCTCACCGGTTCAGGGCCGATCGTGTTTCGTTTCGCCAAGGGATGCGGGTACCCAACCACGGCCGGTTAAGCTGATTGATGCGGATTGGCGCTTCATCAAGTTGAGTTAGCCCGTCGTAGTGGTCCAAGAGGTCTGTACGCCGGTCATAGGTCCACCGTATGAGAGTTGGTGCGTAGTAATCACAGGCCTTCATCGTATGTGCCGACGGTTTGCGGTAGAGCAGGACCGCCAGAAGCGTTTCAGCTTGGTCGGGTTCGAGCTCGGACCACGGGACCATCACTGGAGATAGGACCTTTCGTAGATGACTTCCATTGGGCCCGTTGTGGTTCGGCGCAGGATCGTCACGTGCACGCGCGGGATTTCCCCGGTCTGGATCGCCGTATCGATGAAGCTTTTGGCGTTAGTGGTGCAGACAGATTCGACGCCGGGGGCCGGGTAGCACACGTCGATTGCATCGGCCGGGGTGAACCGGCCACCGAGCCGATCTTGACCTTTGGCCCATTCGACACGGAGTTTCCACCAACGGTCGAGGGCGCTTTCGTGGGCCTCCTCTTGTTCGACATCGACGCCGTACACCTCGACGTCGAAATAGTCGTTGTCAGCGAGCTCGCGAAAGATCCTGGGGCCCTGCAGATGCCAGGTGAGGGTGCCCTCGATGACCACATTCTCCTTGAGGCTGGTGCACATCTCGCGGATGGCTTCAGCGAGGCGCACCGACTCCACATGCACGAGTGCGGACAATTCGCGGGGCGCGAGCCCACGCCCGTCTGTCAATGGCGCCATGGTCAGCAGGTGGTCGTAGATGCCATCAGCCATGGCCTGCCTGATGATGTGGTCCTTAATGATGTCGGCATCGATGATGCGGTACTCATCGAGGTCGGCGATCCGGGCCCGCAATAGTGCAGTCTTGCCGGCACCGGGGGGCCCCGCGGTGACGATGGCGGTGCGCCCCCCGAGACGGGGATTGGCCTGGCTCAGATACCAGTCAATGGTGTCTTTCTGGAACCGGGCCCGGCCGAGGTCGCCGCGCGGGTACAGGCGTGCGGTGTTTTGGGCGGAGTCACGATGCAGAGGCGCTCCGGGAGCCGACAGTGCGGTTGAGTTGGGCGGCGACCTGCGCACGCAGATCACGGGAGGGGTGCATCGCGTTGGCGGTCGGCCAACTGTTGGAATTCGTCGTCGCTGAGTTGGCCGCGGTAGAAGGCCATCTCGATGGCGTCCCAGTCGCCGGTCATGTACGCATCCGTGGCGACACCACCGATGCGGACCACATCCCCGACGGTGTACCGCCAGTTCATCAGCGTGTCCATCATCTGCTCGGTGGTGATCATTCCGGCGGTGCGCTGGTCGATGATCTCGGAGGGCTTGGGTTTCAGCTGGCTAGGGTCGTCATTGACGCGCCGCAGGATCCGCTGGATCGTGGCCTGGGACTGATTACCGACCACGTCACTGATCTGGCGTTGACTGAGGCCCTGGACGGTCGCTGCTTCATAGATTTCGCGCTCAAGTTCGCGCTCAGCGACCCGCCGACGGGCCGCGATCGCGGCCAAGCGCTGCTCGGCCTGATGCGCCATGGTCTGGCTGACGGATTCAATCGACATCCTTACACCTCTTGATTCATTATGAATCAAGAGGTGTAAGGCGTCAACGGCGGCGGTCCTTAACGCACGGCGACCTGCTGCCCTGGGCCGGATTGTTGTTGCGCTGCGTCGCTGTGGGCCAGACAGTGCGGGGAGAGTTCAGATCGGTGAAAGCACGTTCGCCGCGCAATGTGTCGGCGCCCCAGCGTATCCGTCGCGGCCAGGGTCGGCCACGGCCTCACGCGGCGGTGGCTCCAACGGAAGGCGGCCCAGCGGGTGGCATAATTCATGCATAATAGCGGTTATCCATTATCCGGCCGTGTCAGCGATTCGCGGTACGGGTTTGCAACGGCACCGATGCTTCCGAATTCTCGCGCGTCGACCTGACGCTCCTGGATGACGTCGCGGTACAACGACGCTCTGAACCGCTGGTCGGTGCCCGGGCGCGACGGTGGAGGAACTCAGAAGCGTGGGTCTGCGGGCAGGGGCGGCCAGTCCGAGTCACCCACCACGCACACACCGTTCCGGTCGCACGTGATGGTGCGCCACACACTCGGGTGGTATCCGGCTCGTTGGAGCCGTGCTTGCACTCGCCGCTTGAGGTGCTCCAAGTTGCGGATCGCCTTATACTGCCCCGACGCCTCGTGGACCCTGTACCAGAACGTGAGATCGTTGTGTTTGTCCGCGTACTCGCGGATTTCCGGGCCGACCTTCTTGTCAATCTCCTGGAAAAACCACTGGATGAATTCCCGGACCCTCCCCGAGAAAAAGTCCACCAGGGGCGGCAATTCGATGAAGTCGTCGTTGTGCTTGGTGGTGATGAATTGTCGAGCTGGCGCACTCCAGGCATCCCACTTCAGCAGTCGGCTACGGCTGAGGCCGACCTTGTTCGTCATGGCTGATTGTCCGCCCGAGCCGGCCATGTTCTGCCACTGCGTGACCGTGTTGGTGATCGGGATGGCGTAGTGCATTGAGTAGTCGCGCAGCTTGGTGAGGAACACGATCCGCGGGTCGCCTAGTAGCTCCTTGCGCTTCGGGTCCCAGACCTCGACCTCCCAGGTACTTCGTTTCGGATCCCGTCGCCCGCACACATCACAGCGGAGTTCCTCGGCATCACCAACAGGCCATAGCGTGCGATGCGCGACGCGTTGCGCGTCGCGCAATCCCGCGAGCGAGGCTAGGTAATTGAACAGCAATCGGGAGGCCTCCACCGCAAACCTGTCCGGCAACTCCATGACGAATACCGGTCTGCCAAGGAAGCTCTCCAAATGATTGGCGAGTTCCACCTGGTTGGTGTTGAACAGCTCAGCGGCCCGGTTCAGAGCCTCGCACATTTCGTAGTAGGACTTGCCTGGTAGTGCGTCCACGTGCTCGCGTCGCTTGGGGAATTCGGTTGAGAAGTCAGTCATCGCAGCCGGGCACCGTGAGCCGATGAACCTCGATCGTCACTTCCGGGCGGCGAGGGCCGTCGACGCTGCGTAGAGAGCAGCTCTGCATCGCTGTCGTCGGTCGCCGCCTGCCCCTCTGATTTGGCAGTGAAAGGCGGACCGTTGGTCTACTCGTCAGGCCAGCCGGCACGTCGGGCACTCGCTCTCCAAAACGGTTGTGACATTGATCCGGCGCTTGCGCATCTCGACTTGCAGCCGCCCCAGGACACGAGGATCGTCGAGGGGGAGATCCTGGAGCCGGCCGGTGCCGTCGCGCACGATCTCCACGCGCTCGTCGCAGTCCCACAGAGCCACCGAGTACCCGTAGTTGTACGCGCTCCGGTAGCGCACGCCGCAAACATCGGGTCCAGCAGGCTTGTCCTCGTAGATTGCCCGTGCCCACTGCTGGGTAAGTGGGCGCGATTCATTTCCGTCAGCTAGCGAAGGGAGTGCCCCGATGGCCATTGCGGCACCTGCGCTGGCGAGGTCGAACAGGGGCAGCGGAACGGTCGGCATGACGATCGACACTCGGTAATTGGGGCAGACCGCAGCGACACCGGCTTCGCCGAAGACCTCGCTGGCGGAGGTTGCCAGGTCCACTCCGACATAGAGGATGCGCCGGCCGGTCGCATCGATCCGCGGCGGAATGGACTCGTGGTGATGATCCAGCCGATAGAGCGGGCCGAACGGACGGAACGCGATGCCGTCCGGGGCGTGCGCGCTGCGATGGTAGACGCGGCACCATCGCCAGCGCGGTGCGCCAGGTCGTGGTGTCCATGTCCACCGACCGCGGGATCGCGGCAGTGGCCGCCCTGGAGGGTCGAGCGGCCTTACCATCCGGCGGCGGTTAGGGCGCGGGCCACGGCGATCACCGGAGCACTGCCGTGCAGAAGCATTTCGTCGCGGGGTGTGCGTCCGTCGAACTCTGCGTGCCCAGAAAGCATCCACCTCGACAGGCTGATAAGGCCGCCGGGGAAGGCGGCCTGCAGCTGGTCGAGGTCCGGCAAGACTCCGGAGGGCGCCTCAGGCTCGAACTGCCACACGGGCAAACGCCATTCCCTGCCGATTTTCATCCCAACGAGCTTTCGGGTGGCGAGTTTGGCGGTAACGCTCTGTGCTGCCACATCGAGTAGCTCGGCTGCTTCGTCGCGACTGATGCTGTCGGCGGCGAGTCGGCGCCGCTGCGCGAACTGGTCAGTCAGATCGTCGAAGACCGCCTTCGACGCAGTGACCGAGTCGGGTGCGGGACCCCAGAAGCTCTCGTCGAGGTCGTCGCCGGAATCGGATACCACCGCGGACTCCAGACGGGCCAGCTCTGCCTCTGTCGCCGCGTCCACGACAGCGGCGACAGAGGCACGCAACCGGCGCCGATTCGATGCCGTAGTGCCCACGTCCGCCGGATTAATGACGGCGTCCACAGGAACGATGGCCAATCCGGCTCGCTGAAGGGCGCGCTCCAGAGTGCGGCGTTCGGGGCTTCCAACGGGGAGGCCTTCAGGGATGCGGTTCACCGACTCGTCGGCCGTCGCCGGCTCCAGGACGAAAATCTCCGCCATTACTACCACCTCCTCTACGCAGGATACGCAACTTATGCACTTTCCGCAGCAAGTGAAGCGGCAACTTTTTCAACGTCCAATATCGGTTCGGCCCGGCGGATGCGCCTACGCCTTGGGCTGGTGTCGCCACCTGCTGCCATCGTGCGCACCGCCCACGAAAAACGGACCGCACCCGTTTTCGGGCATGGTCCGCCAGACGTGTTCCGTGTCGCATGCAACAGGTGTTGTTGTCGCGCACCTCCAAAGCGGCCTCCGGGCACTCAAAGTTCGACTGCAGCCAACAGCCGGTTGGCGTGTGCTTGCGCCTCAGCTGTCTGGTGCGCTCCCGCAGCTAATGCGGCGGGGAGTAACTCGGGACCCCTCGCCCTGGGTGGGCACTAAACAAGACTTCGCCGCATCAACCCTGGCCCCAGACGCTTCTCGACTATCTGACGAAACGACTTGCGCAGGAGTACGAGATCAAGTTCTTCCTCCTCGAGGCCAACCGGTGCACCGGGGATCTGCAACCGCACGATAACTACGAACCGTTCTTCCTGGGCACCCAATCCAGCGGTGCCGCCAAGATGGTGGCGGGTTGATGGTTGTGATGAAGTTTTCCAGCTCGCCGACCTGGACCGAGACAATGCCCATACCGTCTAAGGCGTTCAAGAGTTCTGTCGCGGCGGTCTTGTCTTGTTTGAACGCACGCACGCCTGCCTCTTTGAGCTTGCCCCAGTTTGTTGCCGGGAGTGAAACGGCAGCGGCGAGCGCCTTGGCCAAGGGCTTATTCAACGGGTCTGCTGCACGAATTGGTGACATCTGAGTTGGCTTGCCCGTGACGGGTGGGCTGGAAGGATGTCAGTGTGCCCAGGCCTTATCCCCGCGAGTTCCGTGACGATGTCGTGCGGGTCGCTCGCAACCGCGACGACGGCGTGACAATCGAACAGATCGCCACCGACTTTGGTGTGCACCCGATGACGCTAACCAAGTGGCTGCGTCAAGCCGACATCGATGAGGGCACCAAGCCCGGCAAGAGCACCAGCGATTCCGCGGAGCTACGCGAGCTGCGTCGCCGGAATCGGTTGTTGGAGCAGGAGAATGAGGTTCTGCGCCGCGCTGCGGCCTATTTGTCGCAGTCGAATCTGCCGGGAAAGGGCTTTACCCGCTCGTGAAAGAGCTCGCCGCCGACGGCATCCCCGTCGCGGTGACGTGCCGGGTCCTCAAGCTCGCCCGCCAGCCCTACTACCGCTGGCTGGCCAACCCTGTGACGGACGCCGAACTGGCCGAGGCCTACCGTGCCGACGCCCTGTTCGACGCCCCTCGCGATGATCCGGAGTTCGGCTACAGGTTCCTGGTCGCCGAGGCAGGGGATGCCGGGCAGTTGATGGCAGAGCGGACCGCGTGGCGGATCTGCTCGCACAACGGCTGGTGGAGTTTTCGGCAAGCCCAAGCGAGGTAAGAACGGCAAGGTCGGCCCACCGGTCCATGACGATCTGGTCGGCCGCGATTTCACTGCCGATGCGCCAAATCAGTTGTGGCTGAGCGATATTACTGAGCACCGCACCGGTGAAGGCAAGCTCTACCTCTGTGCGATCAAGGACGTGTTCTCCAACCGGATCGTCGGCTACAGCATCGACTCCCGGATGAAATCCCAGCTGGCCACCCAGGCGCTCAATTCTGCGGTAGCACGCCGAGGCGAGGTCGCCGGATGCGTGCTTCACAGCGACCGCGGCAGCCAATTTCGAAGTCGGAGATTCGTCCACGCCCTGGGCCGCTACGACATGGTCGGGTCTATGGGCCGTGTCGGGGCTGCCGGTGACAATGCGGCCATGGAGAGCTTCTTCAGCCTGCTCCAAAAGAACGTCCTGGACCGTCGCCGCTGGGATACCCGTGAGCAGTTGCGCATCGCCATCGTCACCTGGATCGAACGGACCTACCACCGTCGACGCCGGCAGGTCGGCCTGGGCCGGTTGACCCCTGTCGAATTCGAGGCAATTATGACCACACCGGCCAGTCAGGCCGCGTGACCGAAACTGTCACCTGATCGTGCAGCAGACCCATTCTTCGGTACAGGTCGTGGTCAGGATGCCAGGACGAGCCGTCAAAAGAATCTGGACGTTGGCCACTTTCCTCAATCCGACACCCGAATTGCATCAGGTCCGTCGATGGATCGAGG
>NZ_JCALCX010000054.1:0-24969 GCF_059812565.1 Mycobacterium sp. NGS49
CGGCGCCGCGGGCAGCAACGGCGGCGCCGGCGGACTCGGCGGCAACGGCGGCAGCGCAGGCTTTGGAGCCGGCGCGGCCGGCATCGGCGGCGCAGCCGGCAACGGCGGCAACGGCGGCGCCGGCGGGTCCGGCGGCAGCGGCCCACTCGACACCAACGGCGGCGCCGGCGGGGCCGGCGGCCAAGGCGGCCAGGGCGGCGTCGGCGGCCTCAACACCGGCGGATTCAGCAGCGCGGCCAGCGGCACCGGCGGCAACGGCGGCCAAGGCGGCGCCGGCGGCGCCGGCGGCGCAGGCAGTTTCTCCGTCGGCGGAGCCGGCGGCACGGGTGGGGCCGGCGGTGAGGCCGGTGCCGGCGGTTTGGCCAACTTCGGTGGGGCGGCAGGGAACGCGGGTGTCGGCGGCAACGGCGGCACCGGCGGGACCGGCGGGACCGGGGCCGGGGGGGCCGGTGCCGGCCAGTCCGGCAATGTCGGTGGCGACGGCGGCCTAGGCGGGGCCGGCGGCAGCGCCGGCGCCGGTGGCGTCAACGGAAACGGCGGCGCGGGCGGGCGCGGCGGTGACGGTGGGGCCGGCGTGGTCGGTACGACGTCCTCCTCGGGAGGCACCGGGGGTACTGGTGGCGCCGGCGGTGGCGGCGGCGCCGCCGGCCTCGGTGCTGGCGCGTCCGGCAGCGGCGGTATTGGCGGCACCGGCGGCAACGGCGGTGCCGCGGGGGCAGGCGGCAACGGCACACTCGACACCAACGGCGGCAACGGAGGTGCCGGCGGCCAAGGCGGCACCGGCGGCACCGGCGGGCTGAACACTGACTCCGTCAGCAGCGCGTCCAGCGGAACCGGCGGCAACGGCGGCCAAGGCGGGGCCGGCGGTAAGGGCGGTGCTGCAAGTTCCCCCTTCAGCGTCGGGGCGACTGGCGGGTCCGGCGGTGCCGGCGGCGATGCGGGCGGAGGCGGGTTGGCCAACGTTGGCGGAGCCGCCGGCAAGGCGGGCGTCGGTGGCACGGGCGGCGCCGGCGGCCAAGGTGGCCGAGGCGCCGACGGCACCTCCCCGGGTCAATTCGGGACCGCAGGTGGCCAAGGCGGTGCAGGCGGTGCAGGCGGCAGCGCCGGCGACGGTGGTACCAACGGCAACGGCGGGGCCGGCGGCCGCGGCGGCGACGGCGGGGCCGGCCAACTCGGCGAGACCATCATCAACGCCATCGGCGGTCACGGCGGCGAAGGCGGTACCGGTGGTGCCGGTGGTAACGGCGGTAACGCGGGCACCGGCGCCGGCGCAGCCGGCAGCGGCGGCGCGGCGGGCAGCGGCGGTGACGGCGGAAGCGGTGGCAAAGGTGGCACCGGCGCCGACAACTTCGGCGGCGGCAACGGCGGCAACGGCGGCCTGGGCGGCCAGGGCGGCGTCGCCGGCGCGAACACCAGCGGCGTCAACGGCACCGGCGGTACCGGCGGCAACGGCGGCCAGGGCGGCATGGGCGGCACCGGCGGCGCGGGCGACATCTTCCAGGGCGGCAACGGCGGTGCCGGTGGCAACGGTGGTGCGGCCGGCTTTGGTGGCGGTCCCGGCACAGGCGGCACCGCCGGCAACGCCGGCATCGGCGGCGACGGTGGGACCGGTGGGACCGGGGGCGCAGGCAGCATCGCTGTAATTGACGGAGGCACCGATGGCTTTGCCGGCGGCAACGGCGGCCAGGGCGGTGCCGGGGGCGATGCGGGTGTAGGTGGCACCAACGGCGACGGCGGGACCGGCGGCCGTGGCGGTGACGGCGGGGCCGGAAGCCAGCCACCTCCAGTTGCGTTTGGTCCGGGCAGCAACGGCAGCAACGGCGGCAACGGCGGCAACGGCGGCAACGGCGGCCTCGCCGGCATGGGCGCCGGTGCGGCGGGCAATGGCGGCGCGGCGGGTGACGGCGGCAGCGGTGGGGCCGGCGGCACCGGCGGAATTGGTGTCACCGTTGGCGGCACCGGCGGCTTCGGCGGCAACGGCGGGCTAGGCGGCCAAGGCGCCGTCGCCGTCGGTATTGACGCTAACGGTGGTGCCGGCGGCAACGGCGGCAGCGGCGGGACCGGCGGCATAGGCGGTAAAGCTGTCATGGGCATCGGCGGCACCGGAGGCCTGGGCGGCAACGGCGGCGCGGGAGGTAATGGCGGTGCGCCAACCGGCAGTGGCACGGGCGGCGCGGGCGGCAATGGTGGCGACGGGGGCGATGGCGCCCAGGGTGGCGTGGGCGGCTTCGGCTCGGGCGGCAACGGCGGCGACGGCGGCGACGGCGGCAACGGCGGCAACGGAACCGGCGCGCCCGGTGGCCTGGGCGGCGACGCCGGTGATGGCGGTCCCGGCGGCATCGGCACCAGCACCGGCGACCCCGGCGACCCCGGCGATCCCGGTACCCCCGGCGTCTAACCGCGATGCCGGCGGTACCGGCGGCCTGACCGGACCGTCGCGGGTGCTGACCTGGCTGGCTCTCGCGGGATCAGGCCCCGGTACCTACGTGACTCGCGTGCACGTCGTCGGCCGGCCGCGCCTCGGTCTGCTCCTTGGCCCAGCGGTAGTCCGGCTTGCCGGCGGGTGACCGCTTCACCTCGTCGACGAACCAAAGGCTGCGTGGCACTTTGTATCCCGCGATCTCCGATCGCACGAAGCTGTCCAGCTCAGCCAGCGACGGCCGCGCCCCCTCCCGGGCCTGCACCACCGCCGCAACGTGCTGGCCGTACCGCGGATCGGGCACCCCGACGACCAGTGCGTCGAAGACATCGGGGTGGCCCTTCAGCGCCGCCTCGACCTCTTCGGGGTAGATCTTCTCGCCGCCACTGTTGATCGACACCGAGCCCCGGCCCAGCATCGTGACGGTGCCGTCCTCTTCGACCATCGCGTAGTCGCCCGGAATCGCATAGCGCACACCGTTGATCGTCTTGAACGTTTCGGCCGTCTTCTTCTCGTCCTTGTAATAGCCGACCGGAATGTTGCCCTTCTTGGCGATGAAGCCGCGCACGCCGGAGCCCGGCTTGACTTCGTTGCCCTCTTCATCGAGGACCACGGTGCGGTGATCGATGGCGACTCGAGGGCCGCCACTGTGCGGCGCGTCCTTGGCGACGATGCTGGTGCCACCAAAACCGGTCTCGGAGGATCCGATCGAATCGGTGATGACCCGATTCGGCAGCAGCTCAAGCAGTTTCTCCTTGATGCTCGGCGAAAACAGTGCAGCCGTGCTGGCCAGCAGGAACAGTGACGACAGGTCGTAGTCGTTGTCCTTCTGCAAGGCATCCAGCAGCGGACGGGCCATCGCGTCACCGGTGAAGAACAACAGGTTGACCTTATGTTCGTGAATGGTGCGCCACACCTGGTCGGCGTTGAATTCCGGTGCCAGCACCGTGGTTTGGCCCGAGAAGAGCGACATCCAGGTCGCCGACTGGGTGGCGCCGTGGATCATCGGCGGAATCGGGTAACGGATCATCGGCGGATTAGCGGCGGCGGCCTTGGCCAGGTCGTACTCGTCTTTGATGAATTCGCCTGTGGCGAAGTCCGTTCCGCCGAACAGCACGCGATAGATGTCTTCGTGGCGCCACATCACGCCCTTCGGAAAACCCGTGGTGCCACCGGTGTAGAGCAGGTAGATGGCGTCGGAGCTGCGGTCGCCGAAGTCACGCTCGGGTGAACCCTGCGCGATCGCGGAATTGAACTCGACGCCCCCGTAGCGCTGGTAGTCCAAGTCGCTACCATCCTCGACCACCAGCACGGTCTTGACGTTCGGGGTGTCCGGAAGCACGTTGGCTACCCGGTCGGAGTACTGCCGTTCGTGCACCAACGCCACCATGTCCGAGTTGTCGAACAGGTAGCGAAGCTCGCCTTCGACGTACCGGAAGTTGACGTTCACCAGGATCGCGCCCGCTTTGATGATGCCGAGCATCGCGATGACGATCTCGATGCGGTTGCGGCAATACAGGCCGACCTTGTCGTCCTGCTGCACCCCCTGGTCCATCAGGTAGTGCGCCAGCCGGTTGGCCTTCTCTTCGAGTTGCGCGTAGGTCAACCGCTCGTCGCCGCAGATGAGGGCCACACGGTCCGGCACAGCGTCGATGGCGTGCTCGGCGAGGTCAGCAATATTCAGAGCCACGGCCACCAAATTAGAACGTGTTACATTTCTTGACAAGCTCACACCCCATGTCGAGGAAGAGGCGGTAGCAGTGGCGGAGCAGCCAGCAAACGAATCCGGGCCCGACGCTCTGGTCGAGCAGCGCGGCCACACACTCGTCGTCACCATGAATCGGCCGCATCGTCGCAACGCTCTGAGCACTGAAATGATGCAGATCATGGTCGAGGCCTGGGACCGCGTCGACAACGATCCAGACATTCGGTGCTGCATCCTCACCGGCGCCGGTGGCTACTTTTGCGCCGGCATGGATCTGAAGACCGCAACCCAGAAGCCGCCCGGCGACTCCTTCAAGGACGGCAGCTACGACCCGTCACGCATCGACGCCCTGCTCAAAGGTCGCCGACTCACCAAACCCTTGATCGCGGCCGTCGAAGGCCCGGCGATCGCCGGTGGCACCGAGATCCTGCAGGGCACCGACATCCGGGTGGCCGGCGAGAGCGCCAAGTTCGGCATCTCCGAGGCCAAGTGGAGCCTGTACCCGATGGGCGGGTCTGCGGTGCGACTGGTGCGTCAGATCCCGTACACGGTGGCCTGCGACCTGCTGCTGACCGGCCGGCACATCACCGCCCCCGAGGCCCTCGAAATGGGGCTGATCGGCCACGTCGTTCCGGACGGTCAGGCGCTGACCAAGGCCCTCGAGCTCGCCCAAATCATCGAGAACAACGGCCCCCTGGCGGTGCAGGCGATCCTGCGCACGATTCGGGAGACCGAAGGGATGCACGAGAACGAGGCGTTCAAGATCGACACCCAGATCGGCATCCAGGTCTTCCTGTCCGACGACGCCAAGGAAGGTCCGCGGGCGTTCGCCGAGAAGCGCAAGCCCGAGTTCAAGAATCGCTGACCGGACCGATCCGCTCACCCGCCGAACGTGTTCTCACGGCGGGTATTCGGCCTGATCTCGTCCCTGAGGACACGTTCGGCGATGTTGTCGGTCCCGCCCGACAAAATCCACGGCGTGACGCAACCATTTATCGGTAGCGAGGCGCTGAGATCCGGTGCCCTGACCCGTCACCAGCTGCGCAGTCGCTACGAAGCGATCCATCCAGGCGTCTACGTCCACACCGGTACCGATCTCAGCGCTGTTCAGCGCGCTTACGCGGCGTGGCTCTGGTCGAAGCGGCGCGGGGTTATCGCCGGGCAGTCAGCCTCCGCGCTGCACGGAGCGAAATGGGTGGACCGCAGTCAGGCAGCTGAACTGCTCTACGACTTTCGTCGACCACCACCTGGAATAGACACCTGGTCGGATCGCATATCGCCGGACGAGACCCGGCTCATCGACGGCATGCCGGTAACGACGCCGGCCCGCACGGCGTTCGATCTGGCCTGCCGCTATCCCCTGGGCAAGGCTGTCGCTGCCATCGATGCGCTCGCCCGGGCCACCCGACTCAACGTCGCAGACGCCGAGTTGATCGCCGATCGCTATAAAGGCCACCGCAACATCCGGCGTGCCCGCGAAGCGCTGAAGCTCGTCGACGCCGGCGCTGAATCACCCCGCGAGACCTGGCTGCGACTGCTTGTCATCAAGGCCGGCTACCCGCCACCGCGGACGCAGATCCCGGTCCGCGGCCGCTACGGCGAGCTCGTCGGAGTAGTCGACATGGGTTGGGAGGCAGTCAAACTCGCGCTGGAATATGAGGGCGGACACCACCGCACGCCCACGCAGTTCGCCAAAGACATCACCCGCTACGAAGCGATGACAGCCGACCTCGGCTGGATCGTCGTCCGCGTCACCGGCCAAGACACTCCGGGCGGCATTCTTGGGCGACTCGCAACAGCCTGGGCCCGCCGAACGTGCGATGAAGGCGGAAAAATCGCCTGAAGCCAACCCTCAGAACACGTTCGGCGAATGAGAAGGCCGCCTACCCCAACACAGGCGCGCTCGGCGTAAACACCACCGGCATCGACTCCAGGCCGGACACGAAGTTCGCCGGCCGCAACGGCAACGCCGACTCGTCGGCCAACCGCAGGTCCGGCAACCGCTGCAGGACGCGTGACGTCATCAGCGACAACTCCAGCCGGGCCAGCTGGTTGCCCATGCAGAAGTGGGTGCCGAAGCCGAAAGCCAAGTGGCTGTTCGGGTTTCGCCGGATATCGAACTTCTCCGGCTGATCGAACACCGTTTCGTCGAAGTTTGCGGCTTCGAACAGCAGCATGATCTTCTCGCCGGCACGAAGCGAGGTGCCATGGAACTCGGTGTCCGCGGTCAAAGTCCGGCACATGTTCTTCACCGGCGACGTCCAGCGCAGCATCTCCTCGATAGCCCCCGGCAGCAACGACGGGTCCGCGACCAGGTCGCCCCACTGGTCCCGATGGCGCACCAGTTGCTCGGTACCCCCGCTCAAGGTGTGCCTGGTGGTCTCGTCACCGCCGATCAGTATCAGCAGCGTCTCCATGACGATCTCGTCGTCCGACATCCGCTGACCCTCGACCTCGGCGTTGATCAGGACCGAATACAGGTCGTCGGTCGGATCGGCGCGGCGCTTGCCGATCAGGTCCATCGTGAACGCCGTATATCCGGCAAATGCGTCCATCACGCTCTGGAATTCCGCCGACGTCGGGTCGATGTGCGACGAAAGCCCGCACACCAGGTCGTCGGACCACTTCAGCAACATCCCCCGCTCCGAGGGCAGCACGCCGAGCATGTCGCCGATCACCGCCATCGGCAACGGCGCGGCGATGTCGCGGACGAAATCGCACTCCCCCCGCTCACACACCGCGTCGATCAGGGTGTCGCACAATTCCCCGATCGAGGCCTCCTTGTCCTTGACCCGCTTGCGGGTGAAGCCCGAGTTGACCAGCTTGCGCCGCACCAGGTGCGCCGGGTCGTCCATGTCGATCATGTACGGCATGCCCGGCTGATCGGGCCGGATGCCGCCGGTGCTGGAGAACAGTTCCGGGTTGCGCTCGGCATCCAGGATGGCCTGATATGTTGTCGCGCCGGCCAATCCGTTGCGGTCCCGGAACACCGGCTGATTGGCCCGCATCCAACGGTAGGCTTCTCGCGCCGCGACTCCATCGGCATAGAAGTTGCCGTCCGCCAGATCGATGTTCAGGATCGTGTCCGGGATCGTTGACGTCATCTACAGCCTCCAGTTTTCTGCCTCGAGCCCATTACAGTAAGCCCATGCCTGTCTCGCAACACACCATCGCCGGAACCGTCCTGACCATGCCGGTGGTCATCCGCAAGGCCGACCAGCATGCCGCGATGTTCTCGGTGGACGCTAAAGCGGCCCAGCGACTCATCGACTACAGCGGGCTGCAGATCTTCGAATACCTGCCCGGCCGGGCGATTGTGGCGCAGCTGCTGGTGCGCTACATCGACGGCGACCTCGGCAAGTACCACGAGTACGGCACCGCGTTCCTGGTCAACAAACCCGGCACCACCGCGAAAGGCATCCGCGCCATGGCCGGCGCCGCCAACTTCATCCACCACCTGCCCGTCGACCAGGAGTTCACCCTCGAGGCCGGCCGCACCATCTGGGGCTACCCGAAGATCATGGCGGACTTCAACATTCGCGACGGACGCAAGTTCGGATTCGACGTCAGCGCCGACGGACACCTGATCGCCGGCATCGAGTTCAGCCCCGGCCTGCCGCACCCGGCTCCGAAACTCCAGCACATCACCACTTACTCCCACCTGGATGGAGTGACCCGGCAGATCGACTCGACCATGCAGACGTCCGGTGTACGGACTCGCCTCGGGGGCGCCAAGATCCGCCTCGGCGACCACCCCTACGCCAAGGAACTGGCGACGCTCGGACTGCCCAAGCGGGCCCTCATGACGCAGTCGGTCACCAACGTGGAGATGTCTTTCGGCGACGCACGCGTCGTCTGAGACCATCTCCATCCGGTCAATCTAGAACGTGTTCTAGCGAAGCCGCAAGCACCGGCCTCAGGTCAGCGCCGCAAGATCCCGTACCTGCTCAACGCTGCGGGCGCCCACCACCATCATGGTGACGCCGGATGCCTCCCAGGCCACGATTTGCTTACGCACGTAGTCCAGGTCACCGACGATCATGGCGTCGTCGACCAGCTCGTCCGGGATGACCTTCGCCGCCTCGTCCTTGCGGTTCGACCGGAACAGCTTTGTGACCTCGTCGACCACTTCGGAGTACCCCATTCTGCGGTAGACGTCGGCGTGGAAGTTCGTGTCCTCGGCGCCCATGCCGCCCATATAGAGCGCCAGAAAAGGCTTGACCGCCTCGAAAGTCCCGGCACGGTCCTCGGTGACCACCACCTGCGCCGTCGCGCAGACTTCGAAGTCCTCCCGGCTGCGGCGGGCACCGGGCCGGGCGAACCCTTCGTCCAGCCACTCGTTGTACGTGTCGGCCATCCGCGGTGAGTAGAAGATGGGCAGCCAACCGTCACAGATCTCGGCTGCCAGCGCCACGTTCTTGGGCCCCTCGGCGCCCAGCATGATCGGGATGTCGGCGCGCAGCGGATGCGTGATCGGCTTCAATGGCTTACCCAAACCCGTTGTCCCCTCGCCCGTCAGCGGCAACGGATAGTGCGGCCCGTCGCTGGTCACCGGCTTCTCGCGGGCCCAGACCTGGCGCACGATGTCGATGTATTCACGGGTGCGGGCCAGCGGCTTGGGGAAGCGGTGCCCGTACCAGCCTTCGACCACCTGCGGCCCGGACACACCGAGGCCGAGGATGTGCCGGCCGCCGGAGAGGTGGTCCAATGTCAGCGCCGCCATCGCGCAGGCGGTCGGGGTCCGGGCGGACAACTGAACCACCGAGGTGCCCAGCCGCACCCGCTGCGTCTCGCGACCCCACCAGGCGAGTGGCGTGTAGGCGTCCGAACCCCAGGCCTCCGCGGTGAACACGGCATCGAATCCGGCGTCCTCGGCGGCGGCGACGAGCTCCGCGTGGTTCTCCGGCGGCTGCGCGCCCCAATATCCCAGTTGCAGTCCGAGCTTCATGAGTTGCCTTCCCACGGCCCTCTAAAGGGTCCAGTTGAAACCATCGTTAGAACCTGTTCTACTCGACATCGTGACAGCCAGTTCAAGCGGCCCGGCCCTGATCGATCACCCTGAGCCGCCTCTCTCTGCACCGTTGACGTTGTCGTTCGACTACACCCGTTCGGTGGGCCCCACGCTAGGGAAGTTTTTCACCGCACTGCGTGAGCGCCGCGTTCTGGGCGTGCGCGGTTCCGATGGCCGGGTGCATGTACCGCCGCCGGAATACGACCCGGTTACCTACGAACCGCTGGGCGAGATGGTACCGGTGGCCAGCGTCGGCACCGTCGTGTCCTGGACCTGGCAGCCCGAGCCGATAGGCGGGGAACCGCTGGACCGGCCGTTCGCGTGGGCGCTGATCAAGTTGGACGGAGCCGACACCCCGATGATTCACGCGGTCGACGCGGGTTCGCCCGACGCGATCAAGACCGGTGACCGGGTACACGTGCACTGGGCCGATGAAACCGTCGGCGCCATCACCGATATCGCCTACTTCGCATTAGGCGACCAGGCCGAGGAGGTTCCGGAACCGCAAGCCGGCCTGGACCCGGTCACCATGGTCGTCACACCGATCAAGCTGACGATCCAGCACACCGCCTCCCATGAGGAGAGCGCCTACCTGCGGGCGATCGCCGAAGGAAAACTGTTGGGCGCCAGGACAGGTGAACAAGGGAAGGTCTACTTCCCACCGCACGGCGCCGACCCGGCCACCGGCCTGCCGACCACCGAGTTCGTCGAACTGCCGGACAAGGGGACGGTGACGACGTTCGCGATCATCAACATCCCGTTCCAGGGCCAGCGCATCAAACCGCCGTATGTGGCGGCGTACGTGTTGCTCGACGGCGCCGATATTCCGTTCCTGCACTTGGTCGCCGACGTCGATGCGCACGAGGTGCGCATGGGCATGCGCGTCGAGGCGGTGTGGAAACCCCGCGAGGAGTGGGGGTTCGGCATCGACAACATCGAATACTTCCGGCCTACCGGTGAACCGGATGCCGAGTACGAGACCTACAAACACCACCTGTAAAGGGCCGGGCTACATATGAGTGATCGCAATGTCGCGGTGGTCGGCTTCGCCCACGCGCCGCATGTTCGCCGTACCGACGGCACCACCAACGGCGTCGAAATGTTGATGCCGTGTTTCGCGCAGCTGTACCAGGACCTGGGCATCAACAAGTCCGACATCGGATTCTGGTGCTCGGGATCCTCGGACTTTCTTGCAGGACGCGCCTTTTCATTCCTCAACGCCGTCGACTCAATAGGCGCGGTACCACCGATCAACGAGTCGCACGTGGAGATGGACGGAGCCTGGGCTCTTTACGAGGCCTATATCAAGATCCTGACCGGCGAGGTCGAGACGGCGCTGGTGTACGGGTTCGGGAAGTCATCGGCGGGGATCCTGCGGCAGATCATGACGCGACAGCTTGACCCTTACACCGTCGCCCCGCTGTGGCCCGACTCGGTCTCGCTGGCGGGCTTGCAGGCGCGAATCGGCCTCGACGCCGGCAAGTGGACACCAGAGCAGATGGCACAGGTCGCACTCGACTCGTTCGCCCAATCCGAACGCAACGACTCCGAGAAGCCGGCCAAGAGCATCGACGAATTGCTGTCCCGTCCGTTCTTCAACGACCCACTGCGCCGCCACGACATCGCGCCGATCACCGATGGCGCCGCGGCCATCGTGCTGGCCGCCGACGACAGAGCACGGGAACTCCGCGAAAACCCGGCCTGGCTAACGGGAATAGAGCACCGCATCGAAACGCCGGTGCTGGGCGCCCGCGACCTGACCACGTCGCCGTCCACCGCGGTGTCGGCGAAGGCCGCCACCGGTGGTGACACCGGGATAGACGTCGCCGAGATCCACGCGCCCTTCACGCACCAGCATCTGATCCTGGCCGAGGCGATCGGGCTGACCGACAGGACGAAGGTAAACCCGTCCGGCGGCGCACTGGCCGCCAACCCGATGTTTGTCGCGGGTCTCGAGCGAATCGGATTTGCGGCACAGCATATCTGGAACGGATCAGCCCAGCGAGTATTGGCACATGCCACCAGCGGCCCTGCGCTGCAACAGAATTTGGTCGCCGTCATGGAAGGGAAGAACTGATGGCCGGCGCGGGCGCGCACCTAGCCGCGGTGCTGGGGACCGGGCAAACGAAGTATGTTGCCAAACGCCAAGATGTCTCGATGAATGGGCTGGTGCGGGAAGCCATTGATCGGGCATTGCAGGATGCCGGCTCCACCTTCGATGACATCGATGCGGTAGTCGTCGGCAAGGCGCCCGATTTTTTCGAGGGCGTCATGATGCCGGAGCTGTTCATGGTCGATGCGATGGGCGCGACGGGAAAGCCCTTGATCAGGGTGCATACCGCGGGCTCGGTCGGCGGATCCACCGGCGTGGTCGCGGCAAGCCTCGTGCAGTCCGGCAAGTACCGCCGTGTACTGGCCCTTGCCTGGGAAAAGCAATCAGAGTCGAATGCCATGTGGGCGTTGTCAATCCCCGTGCCGTTCACCAAGCCGGTCGGCGCGGGTGCCGGTGGCTACTTCGCTCCGCACGTGCGGGCGTACATCCGCCGGTCAGGGGCTCCGACGCATATCGGCGCACTAGTGGCAGTCAAAGACAGACTCAATGGCAGCCGCAACCCGTTGGCCCATCTGCAGCAGCCCGATATCACGTTGGAGAAGGTCATGAAGTCCCAGATGCTCTGGGACCCGATACGTTTCGACGAGACCTGTCCATCCTCGGATGGTGCCGCCGCACTCATCATCGGCAACGAAGAGAGCGCAGAAGCATCCCTGGCGCAGGGACAACCCGTTGCGTGGATACACGCTACCGCGTTGCGGACCGAACCGCTGGCCTTCTCTGGACGCGATCAGGTCAGCCCGCAGGCCGGACGAGATGCCGCCGCAGCGCTGTGGAAGGCCGCCGGAATCACGAGTCCGATCGATGAGATCGACGCTGCCGAAATCTACGTGCCATTCTCCTGGTTCGAGCCGATGTGGCTGGAGAACCTCGGCTTTGCCGCCGAGGGTGAAGGCTGGAAGCTCACTGAAGCCGGCGAGACCGCGATCGGGGGACGGCTTCCGGTCAACCCGTCGGGAGGAGTGCTCTGCTCCAACCCGATCGGTGCCTCCGGCCTGATCCGCTTCGCCGAAGCCGCCATCCAGGTGATGGGCAAGGGCGGCGATCATCAGGTACCAAATGCCCGAAAAGCGTTGGGGCATGCCTACGGCGGCGGATCTCAGTACTACTCGATGTGGGTGGTCGGAAAGGACAAACCCGAGTGAGCCGGATGAAGTACACGCTCAGCATTGCGTTCAGCCCGATCGACCAGCTGATCGAACTCGCCAAGACGGCAGAGGAAGTCGGGTTCGACTCCATCGCGCTACCGGATTCCATTTTCTACTTCGAGAAGCAGTCCGTCGACTATCCCTACACCGCCGACGGCAAGCGGATGTTCGATGAACACTCCCCCTGGGTCGACCCGCTGATCTTGGCGGGCACGATGGGTGCGGTCACCTCGAAGCTGCGGTTCTACACCAACGTGCTGAAGCTGGGTTCGCGCAACCCGCTGCTGCTGGCCCGCCAGGTCGGCTCGGTGGCCAACCTGACCAACAACCGCTTCGGCTTCGGCGTGGGAATCGGCTGGGCGCCCGAGGAATTCGAGTGGTGCGGGGTGCCGTACGCCCGTCGCGGCAAGCGAGTCGACGAGATGATCGAAGTGATCAAGCTGGTGCTGGCCGGCGGGATGGTCGAATTCCACGGCGAGTTCTACGATTTCGACCGCCTGCAGATGAGCCCGGCCCCCAGTGAACCTGTGCCGTTCTACGTCGGCGGGCACACCGACGTCGCCCTCAAGCGCGCCGCCCGGGTCAGCGACGGCTGGACCAGCGCGATGATGACCCACGCGGAATTGGACGAGACCATCGGCAAGCTCAAGACGCTGCTGGCCGAAAACGGCCGCGCGGACGACCCTTTCGAGTACCAGGCCGTCTGTACCGACAAATTCGGGGTGGACGGTCATCGGGAGCTGGCCGAGATCGGGGTGACCGACTACATCACCATTCCGTGGGTCTTCGATGGCCTGGCCTTTGACGCGCCACTGGACAAGAAGCAGGACTCGATGAAGCGCTTCGCCGACACCTACATCCATTCGGGTTGGCAGCACAAGTGACCGCCGTAGGCGAGGCCGGGCGGCGCTCCCGCGAGGCGGTCGCCGCGCGCGACAAAGATGCCTGGCTCGCGGTCTTCGCGGACGACGCCATCGTCGAAGACCCCATCGGCCCGTCCGCTTTCGACCCCGAAGGCAACGGCCACCGCGGGCGCGACGCGATATCGGCGTTCTGGGATAAGGCAATCGCCCCCACCACCAGCATCGAGTTCTTCTTCCGCGACACCTACCAGTGCGGCAACGAGGAAGCCAACGTCGGGCACATCCTGATCACCACCGGCGACTACCAGACAACGGCAGAAGGCGTCTTCACGTACAAGGCCAACGACGACGGCCAGATGGTGGCACTGCGCGCGTACTGGGAGATGGACCGCGCAGCCGCCTCCACCCGCCGAGTGTGAATTTCCTGACCCGACAAGCCGATTGGCCGTCGCAGCATCCACAGTCGGCGCAACGGGGCTACCCCGGCTCGACCGGCTCGACCCCCGCGATATGCCGCTGCGCCAGGTCCCGGTAAGCCTGCGGGTTGACGTTGACCCACATCTCGGCGGCGGTGCCTTCGATCGGCCCCTTCACCTTGGCGGGCGCGCCGGTCACCAGCATCCCGGCCGGAATCTGCGTGCCACCCACCACCAACGCACCGGCGGCCACCATGCAGCGGGCCCCGATCACAGCGCCGTCGAGCACCGTGGCGTGGTTGGCGATCAACGCCTCGGAGCCGATGTGGGCGCCGTGGATGACGCACAGATGGGCAACGGTGGCGCCCGGACCGACGTCGACGGGGATGCCCGGCGGGGCGTGCAACACCGACCCGTCCTGCACGTTGGCGCCCTCCCGAATGACCACGGGCGCGTAGTCGCCGCGCAACACGGCGTTGTACCAGACCGACGCGCCCGCCTCGACCGTGACGTCACCGATCAGGGTGGCGGTCGGCGCCACGAACGCGGTGGGATCGACCTTCGGTGAACGGCCTTCGAAAGAGAACAGCGGCATCAATTACATATACCGCAATGCGCATATGAAGTGGCCAGACTCGCCGTCGTTGCGCTCCCCCGCTGCAAAACTGTAACGTGTTCTAGTTAGTACCCGCGATCTGGAGGTGACAGGTGAATACCGACACAAATGGCGTCGGTGTCCGGGAGATCGATGCCGGCGCGTTGCCGACCAGATTTGCCCGGGGCTGGCACTGCCTGGGCCTAGCCGAGGACTTCCGCGATGGCAAGCCGCACTCGGTGCAGGCGTTCGGTACCAAGTTGGTCGTCTTCGCCGACTCCAACGGCGACATCAAGATTCTGGACGGGTACTGCCGGCACATGGGCGGCGACCTGTCCGAGGGCACCATCAAGGGCGACGAGGTCGCGTGCCCCTTCCACGACTGGCGCTGGGGTGGTGACGGCCGCTGCAAGCTGGTGCCCTACGCCAAGCGCACTCCGAAGACGGCGCGCACCCGGGCGTGGACAACCGATGTGCGCGGCGGTTTGCTGTTCGTGTGGCACGACCACGAGGGGAATCCGCCGGATCCGGCGGTCCGAATCCCTGAGATCCCGGAAGCGCACAGCGACGAGTGGACCGACTGGCGATGGAACCGCATCCTGATCGAGGGATCGAACTGCCGCGACATCATCGACAACGTCACCGACATGGCGCATTTCTTCTACATCCATTTCGGGTTACCGACGTACTTCAAGAACGTCTTCGAGGGCCATATCGCTTCGCAGTACCTGCACAACGTGGGGCGGCCCGACGTGGACGATCTCGGCTCGTCTTACGGCGAGACGCATCTGGACTCCGAGGCCTCCTACTTCGGGCCGTCGTTCATGATCAACTGGCTGCACAACAGTTACGGCGGATATAAGGCCGAGTCGATTCTGATCAACTGCCACTACCCGGTGACGCAGAATTCGTTCGTGCTGCAGTGGGGTGTCATCGTCGAGAAGCCCAAGGGCATGGACGAGAAGATGACCGACAAGCTGTCCCGGGTGTTCACCGAAGGTGTCAGCAAGGGCTTCCTGCAGGACGTCGAAATCTGGAAGCACAAGACGAGGATCGACAATCCGCTGCTGGTCGAAGAGGACGGCGCCGTGTATCAGATGCGCCGCTGGTATCAGCAGTTCTACGTCGACGTTGCCGACATCGAGCCGGAGATGGTGGAGCGCTTCGAGATGGAGGTGGACACCACCCGCGCGAACGAGTTCTGGAACGCCGAGGTTGCCGAGAACCTCAAAGCCAAGGACGCCGCAGCGGTTTCCGACGAAGTGCCCGCCGAGCAGCACTGATCGTCATGTCCGACGATCAGGCAGTTCCCGACGTCGATCGGCTCGCCCGGTCGATGCTGATGCTGCACGGTGACCACCACGATCACGACGAGCCGCGCGAAACCCGTGGTGGGTCCGATAGATGGTCCAAGTCAAGGGATTTCGCCAACGACCCACAACGGGCTGCCGCGGTGGCCGAAGCCAGTCGCGCCGACCGTGAGCGCTACCTGACCGCAGGATTGCGGCCGGTGGACTGCCGATTTTGTCACGTCACGGTATCGGTGCGCAGGTTGGGACCGGGATACACTGCGGTGCAATGGAATACCGAAGCGTCACAACGCTGTGCGCATTTCGCAGAGGTGCGCTCATGCGGCGGCAACACCGCGCGCACCAGGTCATGTCCCCGGCTTTCTGACAGCATCGAACACGCGGTGGCTGAAGGCTTCCTGGAGCCGGAAGCGGGCGATTAGTCACCGATCTGGTGAGCGACTGGCACCCGCATCACAGACCGGCGAACCGCTCCTTGACTGTCTCGGCGGTCAGCCCGTAGTCGGCCAGCGAATACCTGTGCTTCGGGGCCCGCGGACCGGTCTGGCTTTCGGAGTGGCTGTCCTCCATGGCTTTTCGTGCCTCGTCGGTCAACGTCAACCCGAAATGACGGTACACGCCGGCAACCGTGCCTAACGGGTCGGCGATGAGGTCGTGGTAGTCCACGTCGCAGAACTGGGCCGGATCATAATTGGCACGTGCGGTGTTGAACCGCTCCAGCCCGCGCGACCAGGTTTCCATTGCGTCAGCACCGATCTGGGCGCCGACGAAGGTCGTCGACCACCCCTCGGCGGTGTGCTGGGCCAGCGAGCACATCGAGGCCATGATCGTCTCCACCGGCCGGTGGGTCTGGATCATCAGCGCGTCGGGATAGGTGGTCAGCAAGGCATCGAGCGCGAAAAGGTGGCTGGGATTCTTGAGGACCCAACGCTTGTCGGCGTCATTGAGGCCGATCAGTTGCAGATTGCGCCGGTGCCGCCGATACGGGGGCGTCCAGTCCCGCTGTGACAGCCAGTGCGCATAGCCGGGTATGTGGGCCAACGTTTCATAGGACACCGAATGCAGCGACTGGCGCAGCAGCTGCCAGCATTCCTCCAGCTCATAAGCCGCCATGAAGTGCAGGCCGGTGTATTCCGGGTTCTCCTGATGATGCTTGTTGAACTGCTCATTCAGCTGGCTGTACCACGGATTCGAGTCCCAGGTGTCCCGGGGCGGACGCGGCTGGGGAAACTCGGCCAACCACAGGTGCAGGCCCTGATGCGCCGGGTCGGCGCCCAGCAGCCGGTGCAGCGCCGTCGTCCCCGTGCGCGGGAGTCCGGTCACGAAGATCGGTCGCTCGATCACCACGTCCGCGTGCTCGGGGTACTGCTTCCACGCCGACTCGGACAACAGCCGGGCCACCAGCGCGCCGCGCAGGAAGAAGCGATTCATCTTGCTGCCCAGCACCGTCAGGCCCGCATCGCGCCGGTACGAATCCAGCAGCACGCCCAGCGCTTCACGGTAGTTGTCATCGTCGGCGCCGAAGTCGTCCAGCCCGGTCAGCTTGGTCGCCGATGCGTGCAGGTCGTCTACGGTGCCGACATCAGTTCGGTCCATCAGTTGTGGTACTCCCCGCAGTTGACGTCGAGCGTCTGTCCGGTGATGCCGCTCGACAGGTCGCTGGCCATGAAGAGAATCGCCGACGCGACCTCATCCTCGGTAGGCAGTCGTTTCAGGTCGGAGTTGGCTGCGGTGGCTTGGTAGATCTGCTCGGCGGTGGTGCCGTACTTACCCGCCTGGTGGTTGAAGTAACCCTGCAGGGTGTCGCCCCAGATATAGCCTGGTGCAACGGAGTTGACCCGAATGCCCTGCTCGCCCAGCTCGGTGGCCAGCGACTGCGACATGGACAGCAACGCCGACTTGGCCATCTTGTACGCACCGTACTTGGCTTGGGAGTGGCGGATCACCATGGAGTTGACGTTGACGACGGAGCCGTTCGACTCGGCCAGCGCCGGGGTAAAGCCCTGGATCAGGCGCAACGCCCCCAGCGCGCTGAGCTCGATCGCGTCGCGGATGTGCTGAAACGTAGTGCCGGCCAACGGCTTCATCGACGGAACCCGAAACGCGTTATTGACGAGCACATCGACTTTGCCGTAGGCCTCCAAAGACGCGTCGACGAGGTTGTTCACCTGGTCGTCGTCGGTGATGTCGGTTGGTACCACCACCGCCTTGCGGCCCAGCTCGACGACCCGCTTGGCCACGTCGTCCAGGCGGTCGGCGCTGCGGGCCGCCAAGACCAGGTCGGCTCCTTCGAGCGCACAGCGGCGGGCCAGGGTGGTGCCCAGTCCCGGACCTACGCCGCTGATCACCACCACCTTGCCTTCGAGCAACTCGGTCATCCCAGCATCCTTGCCGCAATCTGCAATTGACGCAGCGCAATTCGTGCCCGCCAGTCGTCCGCGGAAATATTGTTCTGCTCGAAATAGGGCAGTGCCGCCGGCACCGTGTCGACGTCCACCAACTCGACCGTCGGTCCGTCCGCTTCGGTGAGCTCCCGGGACACCCGCTGCCACCGGAACTGCAGGAATCCACGCCGATGCCCAAGCGTCTCAACCCAATTGGTCACACCGGGATTCTGGTCGCTGACCACGATGCGCACCTTGCCGTCCGGATCTGCTTGTGCCTGAGTGTTGTTCAGCGAGGTCTGGTGGTTGATGTAGTCCAGCGAGATGTACCACATGCTACCCAGCTGGAAGCCGAGATACGGTGCGTCGCTCACCGGCACGGTGATCACCAGGGCCTGATCCGGCGACAATTCGAAGTGGCCGACCGACGAGTACTGGGTTGCCAGTCCGCCGGGAGTCGGCCGTGGCGGCACCATGGTGTTGACCGGGATCTTGAGGTAGAACCACTGGGGGAACTGCAGCCAGGTCTTCACCCGGTTTACCAGCTGCTTTCCCGCTGACGCGTAACGCTTCTCGATAAGTTCGCGGGTCAGCGGCGGGGGTGCGGTGCCCGCGGTGTCCACCCGTTCGATGGTCAGCGTGCCGCGGGTCGCCGACCAGTCGCCGTAGACCTCACGCATGACCAGCTGCCCGGCGCTGGTTGGCCGCAATCGCCACTCGAAGGTGCCGTCCTCGGCGATGTCGAGTTCCCGGTCGTCGAATGCGGCCTGGCTGGCGGGCACGTTGTCGTCGGTGTACTCACCGCCGAGCAGCTGGAAACTCAGATCGGTGGTCGTGCCGCGCACACCCCGCACCACGTAGTCATGGTCGGCGTGCACGCGGGTACCGAAGTAGAGCGTGTCCGGATTGTCCAAACCCATCTTGGTGAACGGCCCGGTTCCCGACTGCAGGAAGGGATGATCACGCTCGTAGTCGAAGGCGAGGTGCATACAGCCGGACACGCAGCCGGCCAGATACTGCAACCCTTCGAGGAGGTCGGCTTCGGTCTCGATGTGCGGGGCGGCGGCCACCAATTTCTCGGCTTCCGCGATCGCTTCAGTGAGCGGATCAGAGAACACGACCTCGACGCTAGAACGTGTTCCTATTTTGAGTCAACCGCGAACATTTCCGCGTGTCGCACGCGACGGCCGCCGACGAAGCTCGATCGCCTCAGGAGGTGCACTGGTTGGCCAGAGTGATCAGGGCCTGACGCACATCCGGGTGCCGGTTGAGGTAGTCGACCAGGTTGGTGCCCGACCCGGACGCCTGAGAGCGCGCGGTGATGTCGGCCTTCACGTCGGGGTGCCGGTCCAAATAACCCTGGACCTGTTCGGATGCCGTCTGACCGAACGTGGTGTTGCACTGCTGCGGGTCGGCGTTTGCCACGGGTAATGCGATCATCCCTGCGGCGACGGCGCCGAACAGGCCACCTGCCAGCAAACCAGACATTCTCGAGGTAACCATCGGGGGTGCTCCTTCACTGACAGGCGCCGGGCTTTCGAGGCTACGCGCAAGAATGCAGACGTCGCCACGATGCCGGCCGGCCTTTCCGGCTAATGACCGAAACCGGACTGCTCATCGCCGAAGTCGACGGCGCCCGAACTGCCTAGCCCGCCCGTTAACGGCCGGCGTGGCCGATACCGGTACTAGACCCGCACAGTCAACGCGTTGCCGCTGCGCCACTCTCCTGCTCGCGCTTGATTTCCAGCGCGATGTCGATCAACTGGTCCTCCTGACCGCCGATGAGCTTGCGCTGGCCCGCCCGGTGCAACAACTCGTGAGCCGGGACGCCGTAGCGCTCACCCTGACGGACGGCGTGCTTGAGGAAGCTGGAGTAGACGCCGGAGTAACCCATGATCAGCGCGTTGCGATCGAGCAGGCACTCGGCCGGCATGGCCGGGCGCACCACGTCCTCGGCGGCGTCGGCGATGTCGAAGAAGTCGATGCCGGTCTTGACGCCGATCTTGTCGAAAACGCCGATCAAGGCTTCCACCGGCGCGTTGCCCGCGCCGGCACCGAACCTGCGCACACTGCCGTCGATCTGTTTGGCCCCGGCACGCACCGCCTCGACCGAGTTGGCCACTCCGAGCCCGAGGTTCTCGTGCCCGTGGAAGCCCACCTGTGCGTCCTCACCGAGCTCGGCCACCAACGCAGCTACCCGATCGGCCACCCCGTCGAGCACCAGGGCTCCGGCGGAGTCGACGACGTAGACGCACTGACATCCGGCGTCGGCCATGATTCGGGCCTGCGCGGCCAGCTTCTCCGGTGGGATGGTGTGGGCCATCATCAGGAAGCCGACGGTCTCCAGGCCCAGGTCACGGGCCAGCCCGAAATGCTGAATGGATACGTCGGCCTCGGTACAGTGTGTGGCAATGCGGCAGATTGAGCCGCCATTGTCTTGCGCCTCTTTGATGTCCTCTTTGGTACCTACCCCCGGCAGCATCAGAAAGGCGATCTTCGCCTCCTGTGCGGTCTCGGCGGCGAGCTTGATCAGCTCCTGCTCGGGAGTTTTCGAGAAGCCGTAGTTGAACGACGAGCCGCCCAGGCCGTCCCCGTGCGTCACCTCGATCACCGGCACCCCGGCGGCGTCCAGGGCCGTCACAATGGAGCGCACCTCGTCCTTGGTGAACTGGTGACGCTTATGGTGGGACCCGTCGCGCAGCGAGGTGTCGGTGATCCGGACGTCCCACGCGCCTTCGAGAATGTGGCCAGTCATCGTGCGCCTCCCGTTACAGCCAGCGTCTCCTTGGCGATTTCCTCGCCGACCTTGGTCGCTGCCGCGGTCATGATGTCCAGGTTGCCCGCGTACGGCGGCAGGTAGTCTCCGGCGCCCTCGACCTCGACGAAGGTGGTGACAACCGCCTGACCGCCGGAATTCATCGACGGGTCGTCGAACTGCGGCTCGTTGAGCAAGCGGTACCCGGGCACGTAGGTCTGGACCTCGGCCACGACTTCATGGATGGACTTGGCGATCGCATCGCGGTCGGCGTCCTCGGGGATCGCGCAGAAAATGGTGTCGCGCATGATCATCGGCGGATCTGCCGGGTTCAGGATGATGATGGCCTTGCCGCGGGCGGCCCCGCCGATGGTCTGGACGCCGCGCGACGTGGTCTTGGTGAACTCGTCGATGTTGGCCCTGGTGCCCGGTCCTGCCGACACCGAAGCCACCGACGCCACGATCTCGGCATACGGCACGTCGGTGACGCGCGAGACGGCATACACGATCGGTATGGTCGCCTGCCCGCCGCAGGTGATCATGTTGACGTTCGGGGCGTCCAGGTGTGCGCGCAGGTTCGCCGGGGGAATCACCGCCGGTCCGACGGCGGCCGGGGTCAGGTCGATGGCCCGGATGCCGGCGGCCTCGTACTTCGGTGCCGCCGCCTTGTGCACGTAGGCGCTGGTCGCCTCGAACACCAGGTCGGGCTTCTCGGACTGCTCCAGCAGCCAGTCGGCGCCTTTGTGGCTGGTTTCCAGTCCGAGCTTGCGGGCCCGCGCCAGGCCCTCGCTGTCCGGGTCGATGCCGACCATCCAGCGGGGCTCCAGCCAGTCGGATCTCAGCAGCTTGTAGAGCAGATCGGTACTGATGTTGCCCGATCCGACAATGGCCACACTTGCCTTCGCCGGCATGTACACGCTCCCTTGCTGAGAATTATTCAAACGACAGACGAACGGCACCCAGCCCAGCGAAGTCGGCGACGAACTCGTCACCGGCCCGGGCGTCTACCGCAAAGGTGCACGATCCGGGCAACACGATGTCGCCCTTTTTCAGCCGCACGCCAAAACTCTCCACCTTGCGGGCCAGCCAGGCAACGGCGGTGACGGGATTGCCCAGGACGGCGTCGCTGCGGCCCTCGGCGATCAACTCACCATTGCGGGTCAGCTTCGCGTCGATGGCCCTGACGTCGACATCGGCCGGCGACACCCGGCCCGATCCCAGCACGAAACCCGCCGACGAGGCGTTGTCGGCGATGGTGTCGCAGATCTTGATCTGCCAGTCCTTGATCCTGGTGTCGATCAACTCGATCGACGGCACCAGCGCCGCGGTGGCGGCCAGCACGTCCTCTTCGGTGCACTCCGCACCCGGTAGGTCACCGGACAGGATGAAGCCGACCTCGACCTCCACCCGCGGCAACAGGTAGCGCGACGTCTGCACCGGGACATCCTCGAAAACCTGCATGTCCTCGAGCAGGTGTCCGTAGTCGGGCTCGTTGACGCCCATCATCTGCTGCATCACCGGCGACGACAGACCCACTTTGTGTCCCACCACCCGGGCGCCCTCGGCGACCCGCCGGCGGATGTTGATCAACTGAATCTCGTAAGCGTCGACGACGTCGACTTCAGAGTAGGCGGCCGTCAGCGGAGCGATTCCCTCGCGACTCCGCTCGGCCTGTGCCAGGTCGGCGGCAAGCTCTTGCCGGGTCGCATCACTGAGCATTTACCGAACTTCCTTCGTCCGCGTGACCGGGCCAGTAGCGCCCGACCCGGGCAATTCTATAACGTGTTCTACATGACAGCACAGGAGTACGACGTCGTCGTGGTGGGAAGCGGCGGCGCCGGCATGGTGGCTGCCCTCACCGCCGCGCACCGCGGCCTCTCGACAGTAGTCATCGAGAAGGCGCCGCACTATGGCGGCTCAACCGCCCGCTCGGGCGGTGGCGTGTGGATCCCGAACAACGAGGTCCTGCAGCGCGACAAAGTCAAGGACACCGCCGACGCGGCCCGCACTTATCTGCACGGCATCGTCGGCGACCGGTCGGTCAGCGGGGTGGAACCCGAACGCATCGACACCTACCTCGAGCGCGGGCCCGAGATGCTGACGTTCGTGCTCAAGCACACGCCACTGAAGATGTGCTGGGTGCCCCGCTATTCGGACTACTACCCCGAAGCGCCGGGTGGACGGGCGGAGGGCCGATCGATCGAGCCCAAGCCTTTCAACGCCCGCCAGCTCGGCGAAGATGAAACCCGGCTCGAGCCTGCTTATGGCAAGGTGCCGCTCAACGTGGTCGTCATGCAGCAGGACTATGTGCGACTCAACATGCTCAAGCGCCACCCGCGCGGTGTGCTGCGCAGCTTGAAGGTCGGCGGACGCACCATGTGGGCCAAGGCAACCGGCAAGAACCTGGTCGGCATGGGGCGCGCGTTGATCGGCCCGCTGCGAATCGGGTTGCAGCGGGCCGGAGTTCCGGTCGTGCTCAACACCGCACTCACCGATCTCTACGTCGAGGACGGCGTGGTGCGCGGGGTCTATGTGCGCGATGCCGGGTCGGCAGAGTCCGCTGAGCCGCGCTTGATCCGGGCCCGGCGCGGCGTCATCCTCGCCTCCGGCGGGTTCGAGCACAACGAGCAGATGCGGGTGAAGTACCAGCGTGCGCCGATCACCTCCGAATGGACCGTGGGCGCCAAGGCAAACACGGGTGACGGCATCATCGCTGGCGAAAAACTGGGCGCTGCACTGGATTTGATGGAGGACGCGTGGTGGGGGCCGACGGTGCCGCTGGTCGGCGCCCCGTGGTTCGCGCTATCGGAGCGCAACTCGCCGGGGTCGATCATCGTCAACATGTCCGGCAAGCGGTTCATGAACGAGTCGATGCCCTACGTCGAGGCGTGTCATCACATGTACGGCGGCCAGTACGGCCAGGGTCCGGGGCCGGGCGAGAACATCCCCGCCTGGTTGGTGTTCGACCAGCAGTATCGGGATCGCTACATCTTCGCGGGATTGCAGCCTGGGCAACGCATTCCGCGTAAGTGGATGGAATCCGGCGTGATCATCCAGGCCGACACCCTCGATGAACTGGCCACCAAGGCCGGCCTGCCGGTGGACGAGTTCAGCAAGACCGTGGCCCGTTTCAACGGCTTCGCGCGCTCCGGCGTTGACGAGGACTTCCACCGCGGGGAAAGCGCCTACGACAAGTACTACGGCGACCCGACCAACAAACCGAACCCGAACCTCGGCGAAATCACCCACGCGCCCTACTACGCCGCCAAGATGGTCCCCGGCGACCTCGGCACCAAGGGCGGCATCCGCACCGACGTGCACGGACGTGCCCTGCGCGACGACGGCAGCATCATCGAAGGCCTTTACGCCGCAGGCAATGTCAGCGCACCGGTGATGGGTCACACCTATCCCGGTCCCGGCGGCACCATCGGGCCGGCCATGACATTCGGATACCTGGCGGCACTACACATCGCAGGAGACCGCTGACATGCCGATCGACGTCGAAGTCGCACTGGCCGCCGAACTCGATCCCGTCGAATTCTCTTGGACCAGTACCGATATCCAGCTCTACCACCTCGGCTTGGGCGCCGGTTCCGACCCCATGGACCCGCGCGAATTGCGTTACCTGGTCGACGACACCCCGCAGGTGTTGCCCACCTTCGGCAACGTCGCCGCCACCTTCCACATGACCAGGCCGCCCACCGTCCAGTTTCCCGGCATCGACATCGAGTTGAGCAAGGTGTTGCACGCCAGCGAGCGGGTGGAAGTGCCTGCGCCGCTGCCTGCTTCGGGCTCGGGTAAAGCCGTCACCCGGTTCACCGACATCTGGGACAAAGGCAAGGCCGCGGTGATCTGGAGCGAGACGACGGTGACGGGACCCTCCGGCGATCTGCTGTGGACGCAGCGCCGGTCGATCTTCGCCCGTGGCGAAGGCGGCTTCGGTGGTGAACGCGGGCCCTCGGGTTCCGATGCCGCACCCGACCGCGCGCCGGATCTCGAGTTGGCGATGCCGATTCTGCCGCAGCAGGCCCTGCTGTATCGGCTCTGCGGCGACCGCAACCCGCTGCACTCCGATCCCGAATTCGCCTCTGCCGCAGGGTTTCCCCAGCCGATCCTGCATGGCCTGTGCACCTACGGCATGACGTGCAAGGCGATCACCGACGCCTTGCTGGACGGCGATGCCTCGGCCGTCGCGGCCTATGGCGCCCGCTTCGCGGGTGTGGCGTATCCCGGTGAAACGCTGCAGGTCA
>NZ_JCALCX010000055.1:0-24836 GCF_059812565.1 Mycobacterium sp. NGS49
CTGGCCCCACCCGTCCCGCCAAAACCTCCGGCGCCACCCACTCCTGCCAACCATCCCCCCGCACCGCCGGCACCCCCGGCACTGCCCGCGCCGCCGGCCACACCCGCCCCGCCGGCACCACCGGGCCCGCCAGCACCGAAAAGCCCCGCATCCCCACCCCGACCACCGGCCTGCCCCGCCGCCCCCGACCCCCCCGCGCCCCCATTACCCCACAACAACCCGCCATCCCCGCCGGCCTGACCCGTCCCCGGCGCCCCATTGGCCCCATCGCCGATCAACGGACGCCCCCACAGCGCGATGCTCGGGGCATTGATCACCGCCAACACCTCACCGGCCAACGCCTGCAACGGATTTGCCGCAGCCGCCTCCGCGGCGGCATACGAGGCGCCCGCCACGCCCAGCGCATCAGCGAACCGGGCACCAAACGCCGCCGCCTGGGCGCTGACCGCCTGGTACTGGCGGGCGTGTACGGAAAACAGCGCCGCGATCGCCGCCGACACCTCATCACCAGCGGCCACCGCCACCGCGGCCGTCGATGCCGCCGCCGCCGCGTTAGCCGCACCTACCGCCGCACCGATCCCCGCCAGCTGTTCCGAGGCCACCGCCACCACCGGGGGCACCACCACCAACGACGAATTCAAAGCCTCCCACATCAGCAAAATGTGACGACGGACAAAGACTAGTGGCGCGAAAAGCGTTGCGCTATAGGCTACGCGCGCCAGCCACGTCTTGCTTGCCGGATATCCACTTGCCTGCTCGCCTGCGGCACCCGGCCACCTCAGCATCTACTGCGCAGCCATCACGCCCCGCGGTGATAGCGCCGCCTGACACCCGGCGCCCGCGGTGACGACCCGAATGTCCCGACTACTCATCCTGGCCGCGAGCCCGAGAGCTTGCGCTTGATCTGCCGGTCGTAGATGACCTGCAACTGTCGCTGTATGTCGCCGAACGTCGCGCCCACGTCGGCGCCTTCCAAGCCGATGGATTCCAGACCGGCGGCGATGACGCGGTCACCTCCGGGAAGGAACACGCGGGCATAGTCCTGCGGGCGGGTGTGCGGCAGCTGGTCGAGGGCCACCCGGGCCCGGGGGTTGTCGGTGAGGTACTGCTGTTGGCTGGGATCGTTCAACGCGGATTTGCGGACAGCCAGATATCCGGTGTGCTGACTGAAATAGGCGGTGTTGCGCGCGCTCGTGAGGTGCGCAATGAACTTGACCGCGTTGGCCTTTCGCTCGTCGGACAGCTTCTTCGGAATCGCCAGGCCGGCCCCACCCGTCGGACACGCGGGCGCTCCGCCGGGGCCGGTGGGCAGCGGCGCCACACCGAAGTCGAATCGCGCCGCGTCGGTGATGCCGACCAGCGCTCCGGTCGACGTCACCGCTGAGGCCAGGATCCCGGTGGCGAACTCGTTGGCGATGTTGTTGGAGACCGCCGCATACCGCTTGCCGTGTATCGAATCGCGCAGGAAGGTGCCCGCCGCGATGGTCGCCGGGTCGGTGAACCTAAGCTCCCACCGGTCGGAATAGGCGCCGCCGAAAGACCAGTTCGGTCCTTCGAACGTCCAGGAAATGGTGTCCGAATTCGACCAGCCGTGCGCCCAGTTCCCTTTGCCGACAACGCGTTGCAGCCGCGGACCCCAATCGTCGAACTCCGGCCAGGAGGTCGGGCCGCGGTCAGGCAGTCCGACTCTTTCCCACACCGCCTTGTTGTAGTAGAACAACGGGGTGGAGCGCGCATACGGCACCGCGTAGTGGTGGCCGTCGAACTCGTAGTCGGCAAACAACGATTCGACATAGTCTGCGGTGTCCACCCCCTCCTGCCGCAACAGCTCGTCAAGCGGGGTCAAGACACCACTGAGCGCAAAGTGAAACCACCATTTGTCATCCAGCACAACGACATCGGGTACGTCGGCACCGATGAGGGCAGCATTGAACTTCTGTGCGACCTCGTTGTAGTCCTTGCCGGCGTCGATCAGCTTGACCGGCAGGCCCGGAAATTCCGCCTGGAAACGGCCGACCAATTCCCGCTCCACCGCCGCGGATTGATTCGGGTGGTTGGACCAGAAGGCGATGGGTCCGTCGCCGGACTTGACCGGGCCGCCGCCGCCCATGCCCGCACAGCCCGCCGTCACACCGGCCGCCGCCAGCGTCAGGAACCCTCTGCGGTTCAGGGCGTCCACCGCTATCCTTTCACCGCGCCGGAGGTGAGGCCCTTGATCATCTGCCGCTGCAGGACGATGAAGATGAGCAGAATCGGCAGCATCGCCAACAGCGTCACCGCCATCACCGGGCCCCAGTTGCTCACGCCTTCGGACTGCTGCAGGAAGGTCAGGCCGACCGGCAGCGGGGCGATCGACTCGTCGTCGGACATCAGGAACGGCCACAGGTACTCGTTCCATTCGCTGACCACGGTGATGATGCCGAACGCCACCATGGTGGGCCCCGACATCGGCAGCACGACCCGCAGCAGCAGTTGCCACCACCGGGCGCCGTCCATCCGCGCCGCTTCGATGACCTCGGCGGGCAGCGACAGAAAGTGGTTGCGCATCAAGAAGGTTCCGAAAGCGACGCCGGCCAGCGGCAGGATGATGCCCGCAAAGGTGTTGCGCAGGCCCAATTGTGAGATCAGCGCATAGTTGGAGATCACGGTGATCTGATTGGGCACCATCAGGGCCGCGATGATGAGCAGGAACACCACATTGCGGCCGGGAAACCGCACAAACACCAGGCCGAAGGCGCTGAGCACGCCCAGCACGAACTTCACCACCGCCAGCGCCGAGGTGATGATCACCGAGTTGCGCACGAACGTCCAGAACGGAATCTCCTGTGTGGCAGTTCGGTAGTTCTGCGGATTCCAGTGCGGCGGCCACCAGGTGGTCGGCTGCGAGTAGACGTCCGGCTGGTCCTTGAACGAGGTGAGCAAGACGAAGGTCAGCGGCCCGGCGATCAGCGTGAGCACCAGCAGCATCGCCGCATAGCCGAGCAGTCGGGCCGTGCGGGCGCGATCGGGCGTCACTGGTGCCGGTTCCTGTCCATCACTCGCACCTGGTAGTAGGTGATGGCCAACAGCACCACGAACATGATCGTTGCGACCGCGGCGCCATAGCCGGCGCGAAAATTGCGGAAGGTCTCCACATACACCTGGTAGACCATCGTGGTGGTGCCGGTGCCCTCGGGACCACCGCGGGTCATGACATTGATGACGTCGAAAACCTGCAGCGAGCTGATCAGCACGGTGATGGACAGGAAGAACGTGGTGGGACGCAGCTGGGGCAGGGTCACCAGTCGGAAGGTGGTCCACCGGCCGGCCCCGTCGATCTGCGCCGCTTCCAACAGGTCTCGGCGTACCCCTTGCAGGGCGGCCAGATAGATGACGAAGGTGTAGCCGAGGTTCTTCCAGACATAGGTCACGATGATCATGACCATCGCCCAGTGCGCGTCCTGGTAGAAATCGGGCACACCGACACCACAGCGCCGCAGCAGGTCCTGCAGCAGGCCGAAATGCGGATCGAAGACGAACTGGGCGGCCAGCCCCACGGCCGCACCGGAGATCACGAATGGGGCGAACACGGCGGACCGCACAAAGTTCCGGCCCCGCAGCGGCTGATCGAGCAGCATGGCCAGCGCCAGGCCCAAAACCATCGACCCGGCCACCGCGGCCACCGTGAACACCGTCGTGTTGAGCACGATCCGGACGGTGTCGGAACGGGTGAACCATTCCGCGTAATTGGACAGCCCGACGAATTCGGCCGTCGGGTCGGAGATGTTCCAGTCGAAGAACGACAACCGGATGTTGTCGGCCAGCGGCCGGTAGACGAACAGCAGCAGCAGCGCCGCATTGGGCCCCACCAGCACGACGAACAAGGCGTAGTCACTCCAGGGGCGGCGCCGGGTCCGTTGCGTCGTCCTCACCGGCGCAGTGTAGCCCCGCCACGGCGCGCCGAGATTGCCGTGACGGCTGAACTGCCGCCGTGAACCACAGCCATCCAGGCAATCTCGGCGCGCTCACCCCGTGCCAGTGACCGCCCAGCGTCCGGACAGGGCCCGCCAGCCGCCGAAGACCAGCCGCAACACCATGAAGGTGCTCAGACCGGACCAGATCCCGGTCAGCCCCCATCCGTACGCCAGCGACAACCAGATCAGCGGGAGAAACCCCAGCAACGCGCTGACGACGGTGGCGGTGCGCATGAACGCCGCGTCGCCGGCGCCCAGCAACACGCCGTCGAGCGCGAAAACGATTCCCGCAATTGGCAATTGGGCAACCAGGAACCACCAGGGGACAGCCACCGCATGGAGGACCGAACGGTCGCCGGTGAACAGGTCCGGCATGACCGACGAGCCCGCCGCGAATGCCACGGCCAGCACACCCGCGGCCAGCAGCGAGAACCAGGTCACCCGCCAGGCGACCCACTTGGCATGCGCGGCGTCACCGCCCCCGAGCGCCGCCCCCACCAGCGACTGCGCGGCGATGGCCAGTGAATCGAGAACGAGCGCAAGAAATGTCCACAGCTGCAACACAATCTGGTGGGCGGCGAGCGCGGCGGCTCCGAACCTCGCGGCTACCGCGGCGGCCGAGACGAAGCAGAGTTGAAAGGCCATGCTGCGCAGGATCAGATCCCGCCCCATCACCAGTTGGGCACGTATCGCGCCCCGGTCGAGGCGCAACGGAACCCGCTCGGCCAGCAGTGCGCCACCGAACAACAGCGCCGCCAGCCACTGACCAACGAGATTGGCCACCGCCGACCCGGGCAGGCCCAGCCGCGGCAGACCCAGCCAGCCGTACACCAGCATCGGGCACAGCACCGCCGAGACGCCGAAACCCGCCAGCACATAGCGCAGCGGCCGGACGGTGTCCTGCACACCGCGCATCCAGCCGTTTCCGGCAAGCGAGACGAGGATCGCGGGACCGCCCAGGATGGCGATCCGCAGCCAGGGCAGCGCCGCGGAGGCGATGTGGGCACTCGACCCGATCACCGAGACCACCGGCACCGCCGCGGCCTGGACCGCGGCCACAATCGCGGCACCCAGACCCAAGCCCAGCCAGCTCGCCTGAACACCCTCGTTGACGGCGGCGACCCGGTCCCCGGCGCCGAAGTAGCGCGCTGCGCGGGCGGTCGTGCCGTAGGACAGAAACGTCAACTGGGTACTGACCAGGCCGAGCACCAGACTGCCGATGGCCAGGCCGGCCAGCGCCACCGCGCCGAGCCGACCGACGACCGCGGTGTCCAAGAGCAGGTAAAGCGGCTCCGCGGCCAGCACCCCCAGCGCGGGCAGAGCCAGCGCGGCGATCTGCCGGCCACCGGCGGCCGGTCGGCCGGAACCCGGCCCGCCCTGCTGCAAGGCCGCTAGTCGAGCGCCGCGCGCAGCGCCGCCACCACTTCGTCGATGGAGCCGGCGGTCGAATAACCTGCCGCCAAGCGGTGGCCGCCGCCGCCGAACCCGATCGCCACCGTCGCCAGGTCGATCGACTTGGCCCGCATCGACACCGACCACCGTTGCGGTGCGACCTCCTTGAACACCGCCGCCACTTCGGCCTGTTGGGTGGTGCGCACGATGTCGACGACGCTCTCGACTTCCTCCGAGCGCGAGTTGACCCATTCGTCATGCTCCACCACCGCGTAGACCAGGCCGGCGCCGCCCGCCGCCTCGGGCAGCAATTGAGCGGTCCCCAGCACCCGGGACAGCATCGGCAGCCAGGCATAGGGATGGCTGTCGAGCAACGACCGGCTGATCGCGGCGTTGTCCACGCCGAGGTCGACCAGCCGGGCGGCCAGCCGCAGGGCGCGCGCGCTGGCCCAGCGGAATGACCCGGTGTCCGTGGTCAAGCCGGCGTAGATGCAGTGCGCCACGCCGCGGTCGATCGGCTTGCCCCACACGTCTAGGATCTCGGCGACCATCATCGTGGTCGAATCCGCCGAGATGTCCACGAAGTTCGCGGTACCGAACAAGCCGTTGGATGCGTGGTGGTCGATGACCAGCAGTTCCTGGCCGGGACCGGCCAGCTCGCGCAGGGTGCCGAGCCGGTGCATGCTCGGCACGTCCACGGTGACCACCAGGTCGACGGAGCGCCGCAAATCGGCGGGGGCCACCAACAGGTGGCAGCCGGGCAGCGAACGCAGCGACTCCGGCAGGTCCGCGGGCTCGGCGAAGCTGACCTGGACCTGCTTGCCGGATTCGTCGAGCACCATGCCCAGCGCCAGCCCCGCGCCGATCGTGTCGGCATCGGGGTGGACGTGACAGATCACCGCGACCGATTCGGCGGCCGACAGCAGCCTGACGGCGCCGACCGCATCGACGCGGGCACCATTGTGCAACGGCACCCCGGTCAGCTCAGTCTTCGGATTGATCGTCGTCATCGGTGCCTCCCCCGCAAGCGGGTGGTACCCCCACAGCCTGGGTAGCGCTGCTCAATCCCCCGACGACCGACGGTTCGTCCGCCGACCCACTATCACGGTACGGGTCGGCCTCTCCGGCCGGCTTGGCACCCACCCGAACCCGAGCCAGGTCCGCGTCCGCGGCGCGCGCCCGGGCCAGCAACTCCTCCATCCGGTTCACCGTGTCCGACGTGGTGTCGCGGGTGAAGGTCAGGGTCGGGGTGAAGCGCACACCGGTGCCCGCTCCGACCTTGGTCCGCAACACACCCTTGGCCCGGTCCAGCGCCGCGGCGGCGCCGGCATAGTCGGGCTCGTCGTCCAGCGTGGGTCCCATCACGGTGTAATAGACCGTCGCGTCGTGCAGGTCGTTGGTGACCTTGGTGTCGACGATGGTCACCCCGGCCAGCCCCGGATCTTTGATCTCGTACTCGATCGCCGACGCGACGATCGTGCTGATCCGTTTGGCCAGCCGGCGTGCCCGTGCGGGATCAGCCATCGGCGGGGCTCAGGCTCGTCATGACCGTTCCTTCTGAACGAGCTCGAAGGACTCGATGATGTCGCCTTCCTTGATGTCCGAGTAACCCAGCGTCAGACCGCACTCGAAGCCCTCGCGGACCTCGGTCACGTCGTCCTTCTCCCGGCGCAGCGAGTTGATCGAGAGGTTCTCGGTCACCACGATGTTGTCGCGCAACAACCGGGCTTTGGCGTTGCGGCGCACCACCCCGGAGGTGATCATGCAGCCGGCAATGATGCCGACCTTCGAGGACCGGAAGATCGCCCGGATCTCCGCCCGACCCAGCTGGTTCTCCTCGTAGATCGGCTTGAGCATGCCGCGCAGGGCCTTCTCGATCTCGTCGATCGCCTGGTAGATGACCGAGTAGTAGCGGATCTCGACGCCCTCGCGGTTGGCCAGCTCCGTGGCCTTGCCTTCGGCCCGCACGTTGAAGCCGATGATGATGGCATCCGATGCCGACGCCAGGTTCACGTTGGTCTCGGTGATGCCACCGACACCGCGGTCGATGACGCGCAGCGCCACCTCGTCGTCCACCTCGATGCCCATCAGGGCCTCTTCCAGCGCCTCGACGGTACCGGCGTTGTCGCCCTTGAGGATCAGGTTGAGCTGGCTGGTTTCCTTCAACGCCGAGTCCAGGTCTTCCAGACTGATCCGCTTGCGGCTGCGGGCCGCCAGCGCGTTGCGCTTGCGCGCGCTGCGCCGGTCGGCGATCTGGCGGGCGATGCGGTCCTCGTCGACGACCAACAGGTTGTCACCGGCACCGGGCACCGACGTGAAGCCGATGACCTGCACCGGACGCGACGGCAACGCCTCGTGGACGTCCTCGCCGTGCTCGTCGACCATCCGGCGGACACGGCCGTACGCGTCGCCGGCGACGATCGAGTCGCCGACCCGCAGCGTGCCGCGCTGAATCAGCACGGTGGCCACTGGACCGCGACCGCGGTCCAGGTGCGCCTCGATGGCCACACCCTGGGCCTCCATGTCGGGATTGGCCCGCAGGTCCAGGGCGGCGTCGGCGGTCAACAGCACCGCTTCTTCCAGCGCCTCGATGTTGGTCCCCTGCTTGGCCGAGATGTCGACGAACATGGTCTCGCCGCCGAAATCCTCTGCCACCAGACCGTATTCGGTGAGCTGCGACCGAATCTTGGTCGGATCCGCACCTTCCTTGTCGATCTTGTTGACCGCCACCACGATCGGCACATCGGCGGCCTGCGCGTGGTTGATGGCCTCCACCGTCTGCGGCATCACGCCGTCGTCGGCCGCCACCACCAGGATGGCGATGTCGGTGGCCTTGGCACCGCGGGCACGCATGGCCGTGAACGCCTCGTGACCGGGGGTGTCGATGAAGGTGATCAGCCGCTCGCTGCCCTCGAAATTGACGCCGACCTGGTAGGCGCCGATGTGCTGGGTGATGCCACCCGCCTCGCCCTCGCGCACGCTGGCGTTACGGATGGTGTCCAACAGACGGGTCTTGCCGTGGTCGACGTGACCCATCACGGTGACCACCGGCGGGCGGGTCTGCAGATCCTCCTCGCCGCCCTCGTCCTCGCCGTAGGTGAGATCGAAGGACTCCAGCAGCTCGCGGTCCTCGTCCTCGGGACTGACGACCTGAACGTTGTAGTTCATCTCGCTGCCCAGCAGCTCGAGCGTCTCGTCACCGACGGACTGGGTGGCCGTGACCATCTCGCCGAGGTTGAACAGCGCCTGCACCAGCGCGGCCGGGTTGGCGTTGATCTTGTCGGCGAAGTCGCTCAGCGATGCGCCACGGGCCAGCCGGATGGTCTCGCCGTTGCCGTGCGGCAATCGCACGCCACCGACGACCGGCGCCTGCATGTTCTCGTACTCGGCGCGTTTGGCCCGCTTGGACTTGCGGCCACGCCGCGGCGCGCCACCGGGACGGCCGAACGCACCGGCCGCACCACCGCGCTGACCGGGGCGGCCACCGCCGCCGCCGCCACCACCGCCACCGCCACCTGGGCCGCCGCCACCGGGACGACCGCGGAAGCCGCCGCCGCCGCCGGGTGCCGCTCCGACACCGCCGCCGCCGCGGTAGTTACCGCCGCCACCGCCGCCTGGACCGCCACTTCCACCCGGCCGGGCACCACCGGGCCGGGGCGCCCCGGTACGCGGTGGGCGTGGTCCTCCGGAGGCGCCACCGGGCCGCGGCGGCATGCTGCCGGGCGAGGCACCGCCCGGCCGCGGCGCGCCCGGCCTGGGCGCTCCGGGACGCGGAGCCTGCGGGTGCGGCCGCGGGATCGGCCGGTCCACCGGCTGCGCCGACGAGAACGGGTTGTTGCCGACGCGGGGAGTCCGGACGCCGGGCTTGGGCATCGGGCCCGGACGCGGCCCGGGCGTCATGCCGGGTTGCGGGGCCTGCGGGCTGGGCGGCTGCGCCGGTGCGGGTGCCGCCGGGCCGGGCGCCGGCGGGGCCGGCGGCGCGGGCTTGACACTGGCCGCGGGTGCGGCCGGTGGCGCCGGGGCAGCCGGTGGCGGCGGCGTGGCCGGGGTGGCCGGGGTGGCCGGGGTGGCCGGGGTGGCCGGCCGGCCGGGAGCGGCCGGCTTGGCGGGAGCGCCGGCCTGCGCGCCGTTGCCGACGGCCTTGTCCAGCGCGCGGTCCAGTGCCGTCTCTGCGGCGGTGGGCACCGCCTTCTCCGCGGGCTTGGCCACCGGCCGCGCGGCGGGGGACGATTGCGGGCTCTTCACCGCGCCGGTGGCGGCAGCGGGCTTGCCGCCGCCGAACGACTCGCGAAGCCGCCGGGCGACGGGTGCTTCCACTGTCGATGATGCCGATTTGACGAATTCGCCCTGTTCGGTCAGTCGGGCGAGAACTTCCTTGCTGGTGACACCGAGTTCCTTGGCTAACTCGTGTACGCGGGCCTTACCTGCCACTACATCTCCTGTCTATGAGGCGACAGTGTGGGCCGCGCCTCGGGGTTAGCTATGACGCATGGTCATCGGGACTTCACGGTGTGCTCATGTTCGTTGCTACCTGTTCTGTTGCCCGGTGGGACAAGCCCGCCAGCGAACTGACGTGCTCGACCACCGCGGATGTGTCCGGTGAACCGGTGATGCGCAGCGCTCGGGTGAAAGCTCGCCGCCCAATCGCTTGTTGCAGGCACTGCTGACCGGGATGCAGCCACGCACCCCGCCCCGGCAGGCTTTCGGCCTGGTCAACGATTACGGCGTAGTTGCCGTTCCCGGTAGACCTGGCCACCACTCGAAGCAGTTCGACGGCCAGCTCTCGCTTCCGGCATCCGACGCACGTCCGCACCGGTCCGCTGGAGCTGTCCGGGCATTGGTGCGCCGAGTCCGAAGGCTCGCGCTGGATCACGGCTCAGTCTAGCGTCACCCGACCCGTGGTCAGAACCACCCGTGGGTGCGGGGTCAGTGCCCGTGCGCCATCCCGTGGCTCGCGCCCTGTTCAGGCTGACCCGGCGCGTCGCCGCGAATGTCGATGCGCCACCCGGTGAGCCGGGCGGCCAAACGCGCGTTCTGGCCTTCCTTGCCGATGGCCAGGGACAACTGAAAGTCGGGAACCACCACCCGGGCGGCGCGGGCGTTCGGGTCGATCACCGACACCGAGACCACCTTGGCCGGCGACAGCGCGTTTGCCACGAAGCGGGCCGGGTCCTCGTCGTAGTCGATGATGTCGATCTTCTCCCCGGACAGTTCGCTCATCACGTTGCGGACCCGCTGACCCATTGGTCCGATGCAGGCGCCCTTGGCGTTCAGACCGGGTACCCGGGACGCGACGGCGATCTTGGACCGGTGGCCGGCCTCCCGGGCCACAGCCACGATCTCCACCGAACCGTCGGCGATCTCCGGGACTTCCAGCGAGAACAGCTTGCGCACCAGGTTGGGGTGGGTACGTGACAGAGTGATCAACGGCTCGCGGGAGCCGCGGCTGACCCCGACGACGTAACAACGCAGCCGGTTGCCGTGCTCGTAGCTCTCCCCGGGGACCTGTTCGGCGGCCGGGATCACCCCTTCGGACGCCTTGGCCTCGGTACCCACCCGGACGACGACCAGGCCGCGCGCGTTGGCCCGGCTGTCCCGCTGGATCACGCCGGCGACGATCTCGCCCTCGCGGGTGGAGAACTCACCGAAGGTGCGCTCGTTCTCCGCGTCACGGAAGCGTTGCAGCATGACCTGACGGGCGGTCGTGGCGGCGATGCGGCCGAAGCCCTCAGGCGTGTCGTCCCATTCACTGATCAGGTTGCCGTCTTCGTCGGTCTCGCGGGCGACGACGCGCACCACGCCGGTCTTGCGGTCGATCTCGATGCGCGCGTCAGACTGATGCCCCTCGGTATGCCGGTAGGCCGTGAGCAGCGCGGACTTGATGGTCTCGAGGAGTTCGTTGACGGAGATGCCCCGGTCCACCTCGATGGCATGGAGCGCCGCCATGTCGATGTTCATGCTCCGGCCTCCGTCCCCCGTGCCTGCCCCGACAACTCCAGCTCGGCCGGTGCCGGCGCCGCGAACTCAACCTGCACAACACCTTTGACGATGTCTGCCAGCGGGACTTGACGTACCGCCAAGTCCCGGCCCGAGCGGACCACCAGTGCGACGGTGCCACCGCGGGTGTCGCCGACCCGGCCGGTCAGGTGAGAGCCGTCGGCCAGCACCACGTCGACCTTGCGGCCCCGCGCCCGCCGGAAATGCTTCTCTTGGGTCAATGGCCGGTCCACGCCCGGGGAACTGACCTCGAGGACATAGCCGTCCCCGCCGTCGATTCGGTCCAGCAAATCCGACGCGGTGCGCGACAGCGACGCGATGGTGTCCAGATCCAGAGCGGTGTCGCCATCGGCGATCACGGTGATGCGCGGCGGGCGGGTGCGGCTGTCGATGACCACGTCTTCGATCTCGTAGCCGGCGCGCGCAAACTCGCCACCGAGTAGCTCGATCACCTGCGTCTGCGAAGGTAGCCCGGTGGTCACGGCGAGCTCCTCATCTTGAGTTGTCGGTCATCGGCGGCTTCCGTCAGGGCAGCCGCCTGATTTGTCTTGCACGCGGCTTTCACAGCGAACTCAGAGAGCCAGCTACCAACGATACGCCAGGATGCCCTGTTGACGCCCGTTCGATGCCGGGCGGCGCCATGGCTGGCGTCGCCGCCGGGCGCGGTGATGGCAGGATGTGGGACGTGCCCAGAGCAGTACCCGTCATCAGCAGGCGGGGTGTGCTCGCCGGTGGTGCCGCTCTTGCTGCACTGGGGGCGGTGGTGACCGCCTGCGGCGAGTCGACACCCAAGCCCCCCGCCGTCGAGGATTTGTTGGGCCCGTTGGACCAGGCCCGCCGCGACAGCGCGCTGGCCGCTGCGGCCGCTGGGGCGATCGGCAGTCCCCCGCAGATCGCGGCCGCGCTGACCGTGGTGGCCACCCAGCGGGCCGCGCATGCCAGGGCACTGTCCACCGAGATCGCCCGCGCCGCCGGCAAGCTCGTCTCGTCGACCAGCGAGACGAGCAGCTCCGGCCCCAGCTCCAGCGAGCCGGAGTTGCCGCCGCCGCCACCACCGCCGGTTTCCGACGTGATCGACTCGCTGCGCAAGTCAGCCGATGATGCCAACCGCCTGGTGTCGACGTCCTCGGGCTACCGGGCCGGATTGCTCGCCTCGATCGCCGCGTCGTGCACCGCGTCCTGCGAGGTTGCCCTGGTGCCCGGGGGTCCGTCGATATGACGTCCTCGGAACCCAGCTTGGGCGCCAGCCCGCACAGGCAGGGCCCCGGCGGCAAAGACGCCGACGTGACGGCGCTCAACGACGCGCTGGCCGTCGAGCACGGCACCATCTACGGCTACGGCATCGTGTCGGCGCTGTCGCCCCCGAGCGTCAACGACCTGGTGGTGGAGGCGCTCAACCAGCACCGCCAGCGTCGCGACGACGTCATCGCGATGCTCACCGCGCGCAAGGTCACCGCAAACCCGGCCGCCGCCGGTTACCAGCTTCCCGCGCCGGTGGGCAGCCCGGCCGACGCGGCGCGGCTGGCGGCACGCATGGAGAACGACGGGGCGACGGCGTGGCGGGCGGTCGTCGAGCACGCCGAGACCGCCGAGGACCGCGCGTTTGCCTCGACCGCCTTGACCCAGAGTGCGGTGCTGGCCGCACGGTGGAACAAGGTGCTGGGCGGCTGGCCGATCACCACCTCGTTCCCGGGCGGCAACGAGTAGTCAGGCGCTGATAGCGGCGACGAGCTCGGCGGTCAGCGAGTCGCCTACGGTCAGTTCGCTGGTCTGGCCGGTGAAGCGGTTGCGCAGCTCCACCCGGCCATCCGCCCAGCCACGGCCCACCACGACGACGAAGGGCACACCGAGCAGCTCGGCGTCCTTGAACTTGACGCCCGGCGATGCCTGGCGGTCGTCGAGCAGCACGTCCACCCCGACCTTGTCCAGGTCGGCGGCCAGCTTGGCGGCGCCCAGCCGAGCCTCGGGATCCTTGTTCGCCATCACCAGGTGCACACCGAACGGCGCGATGGAGGTCGGCCAGCGCAGCCCGAGTTCGTCGTGGTGCTGCTCGGCCACGACGGCAACCAACCGTGACACCCCGATGCCGTAGGAACCCATGGTCAGCCGCACCGGCTTGCCGTCCTCGCCGAGCACGTCGGCGGTGAACGCGTCGGTGTACTTGCGGCCGAGCTGGAAGATGTGGCCGATCTCGATGCCGCGGGCCATGACCAGCGCGCCGGCGCCGTCGGGAGAGGGGTCGCCCTCGCGCACCTCGGCGGCCTCGATGGTGCCGTCGGCGGTGAAGTCGCGGCCGGCGACCAGGCCGACCACGTGGCGCCCGGGCTCGTCGGCCCCGGTGATCCAGCTGCTGCCGTCCACCACGCGCGGGTCGAGGAGGTAGCGGACATCGTTGTCCCGCAGCGCTTTCGGCCCGATGTAACCCTTGACCAGGAACGGGTACCTGGCGAAGTCGGCGTCGTCGAGCAGGGCGTACTCGGCCGGTTCCAGTGCCGCGCCCAGCCGCTTGTCATCGACCTCGCGGTCACCGGGCACGCCGACGGCCAGTAGCTCCCAGTCTCCGCCGGGCTGGCGGACCTTCAGCAGGACGTTCTTGAGGGTGTCGGCGGCCGTCACCGTGCGGTCCAGCGCCTCGTTGGCCCAGGCGACCAGGGTGGCGATGGTCGGGGTGTCGCCGGTGTCGTGGATCTCGGCCGGGGGCTTGTCGTCGGTCGGCTGTGCGTCCGGGCGCGCGGTGGTGACGGCTTCGACGTTGGCGGCGTAACCAGATTCCACACAGCGGACGAAGGTGTCCTCGCCGATCGGGCTTTCGGCCAGGAACTCCTCCGACGCGCTGCCGCCCATCGCCCCCGAGACCGCCGACACGATGACGTAGCGCACGTTGAGCCGCTCGAAGATGCGCTGATAGGCCTCCCGGTGAGCGTGGTAGGAGGCCTTCAGACCGGCGGCGTCGATGTCGAAGGAGTACGAGTCCTTCATGACGAACTCGCGGCCGCGCAGGATGCCCGCGCGCGGGCGCGCCTCGTCGCGGTACTTGGTCTGGATCTGGTAGAGCGTCAGCGGAAAGTCCTTGTAGGAGCTGTACTCCCCCTTGACGGTCAGGGTGAAGAACTCTTCGTGGGTGGGTCCCAGCAGGTAGTCGTTGCCGCGGCGGTCCTTGAGCCGGAAAACTCCGTCGCCGTACTCGGTCCAGCGATTCGTCGTCTCGTAGGGCGCGCGCGGGAGCAGGGCCGGGAACAGGATCTCCTGGCCGCCGATCGCGTTCATCTCCTCGCGGACGATGCGTTCGATGTTGCGCAGCACCTTCAGGCCGAGTGGCAGCCAGCTGTACAGGCCGGGCGCGACGGGGCGGACGTACCCGGCGCGGATCAGCAGTTTGTGGCTGGGCACCTCTGCGTCGGCAGGGTCGTCGCGCAGCGTGCGCAGAAACAGCTCGGACATCCGGGTGATCACAGGCGGCAAGCCTACTTGGGGGGTTCGTGCGTCGAACGTCACGTCAACCGGGGCCGTCGCCCAGCCTGCAAAACTGTCGAGAAAATGCGAGTAGGGGCCGCCAAATTTGCAGGCTCGGCGCGAGGCCGCCATGGCTCAGCCACAGCAGTCACACCGGCCTCAGGCGGAAAGCTACAGCTCTCCGGCGTCGATCGCTTCCTTGACTTCCTGGGCGTGCGCAACCTGCTCGGGGGTGTAGCCGATGAACAGCGCCGCGATGCCGACGATGACCGCGGCACCGGCGATCCACAGCAGGCCGTAGGTGTATCCCTGGTCGAGGGCATGCAACTGGGCTTCGTTCATGAACTTCACCGGACCGGTGATGCCACCCATGTATAGAGTTCGGGAGGTGATCACGGCCTGGATGACGGCCAGCACCAGTGGCCCGCCCAGGCTCTGCAGCATCAGCGTCATCGCCGAGACCGGGCCGATCTGGTCGAACCCGACGCCCGCGATTGCGGCCAGGGTGAGCGGGACGACCACCATTCCGATACCGATCCCGCCGATCACGATCGGCACCACCAGATTCGGGAAGTACGAAGCGCCCCGATGCATGCACATCGAGCCGTAGATCATGGCGCCGAGCAGCAGCCAGCCGCCGCCGATGGTCAGCACCCGCGGTGAGAAACGCGACACCAGCTGCGAGGAGATCCCCAGGCCGATTCCCATCGCGATGACGAACGGGATGAAGCCGATACCGGCGCCGAGCGCGCTGTAGCCGAGGATGTCCTGGACGTACAGGCCGATGGACACCGTCAGGCTGAACATGACGCCGCCGGCCAGGAAGATCGCGATGAACGTGACCAACCGGTTGCGGTCGCGGAACAGCTGGAACGGGATGACCGGGTTCTCCGCAGTGCGCTCCACGACGGCGAACGCAATGCCGGCAGCCACTGCCACCACACCCGAACCGAGGGTGGTGAGCGAGATCCAGCCCTTTTCCGGGCCCACCGAGAAGGCGAAGACGGCGGCGGTGCACGCCAGGGTGGCCAGCATTGCGCCGGCGGCATCGAGCTTCATCCGCTCGCGGTTGGTCTCGCGCAGCGCGGTCCGGGCCAGGTAGATCATCACCAGACCGATGGGTACGTTGACCAGGAACGCCAGCCGCCAGGAGTACTCGGTCAGAGCTCCGCCGACCACCAGGCCCATCACGGACCCGATTGCCGTCATCGCGGCGAAGACCGCCGTCGCGGCATTACGCGCCGGACCCTTCGGGAAGGTGGTCGCCACCAGCGCCAGACCCGTCGGCGAGGCGATCGCCGAACCCACGCCCTGCGAGAGCCGGGCAATCACCAGCGTCGCCTCGTCCCAGGCCACCGCACAGAGCACTGAAGAGATGGTGAACAGCGCGACACCGACGATGAAGGTGCGCTTGCGTCCGATGGTGTCACCGAGCCGGCCGCCGAGCAGCATCAGCCCGCCGAAGGTCAGCACGTACGCGGTGATGACCCAGCTCCGACCGGCGTCGGACAAGCTGAGCTCGTCCTGGATCTTAGGAAGCGCAACGATGGCGACGGTGCTGTCCATGGTGGCCAGCAGCTGCATACCGCCGATGGCGATGACGGCGGCAATGAACCGCCGTGAGGGTAGCCAGGTCGGGTAATACCTGCTCATGCGCTGCAAAGGGGTCTCCACTGTTCGCGTGGGACGCTCCTGGGCCGAACGTTCTGAGCGTCCCTCAGTCCAAGTGTGGACTGCCCGCTCTGAGTCGTTGAGAGCCGTCATAACGGGTTACCTTACAGTAATCTTAAGAATTGTTTAAACGCCGAACGCCGCCACGGGCCCGATCACGACGATCGCGGGAGGTCTAACACCCTCCGCGCGGACCCTCTCCGGCGTGTCTGCAAGGGTCGCCCGCAACGTCTGCTGAGCCGCCGTCGTTCCGTGCTGCACCACTATGACCGGAGTATCCGCAGGTCGGCCGCCTTTCAGCAGGGCGGCGACGAAAAGTTCGATGCGCTCGACCGCCATCAGCAAAACGATGGTGCCGGACATTGCTGCCAAAGCGTCCCAATTCACTAACGATTCGGGATGATCGGGCGCCAGATGGCCGCTGACCACCACAAACTCGTGATTCATGCCCCGGTGAGTCACCGGAACGCCGGCCAGAGCGGGCACGGCTATGGCACTCGTCACACCCGGCACCACGGTCACCGGGATTCCCGCTTCCGCGCATGCCAGCACTTCCTCGTAGCCTCGGGCGAAGACGAACGGATCGCCCCCTTTGAGGCGGACCACGAAGCTGCCGGCCCGGGCGCGGTCGATCAGCACATCGTTGATCGCGTCCTGGGCCATGGCCCGCCCATACGGGATCTTGGCGGCATCGATGACCTCGACGTGCGGCGACAACTCGGCCAGCAGTTCAGGCGGGGCGAGCCGGTCGGCGACCACCACATCGGCGTGCGCGAGCAGCCGCCGGCCGCGCACGGTGATCAGTTCGGGATCGCCCGGGCCGCCACCGACCAGGGCCACGCCGCCGCGAACGACATCGGCGTCGCCGTCGGAGCCCACGGAGTTCTCCAGCGTGATCAGCCCCGTCTGCAGTGCCTCGCGGATCGCCGAGCGGATGGCCGCCGACCGGCGGTGCTCACCGCCGGCCAGTACACCCACCGACAGTCCCGCGTACCGGAAGGACGCCGGGGTGACCGCTGTTCCGTCGACGGCGATGTCGGCGCGGACACAGAAGATCCGCCGGCGTTCGGCCTCGGCGACGATGGCCGCGTTCACCTGCGGGTCGTCGGTGGCAGCCAGCGCGTACCAGGCGCCGTCCAGGTCCCCGTCACGGTATTCGCGCAGCGAAAGCGTGATCCCGTCCATCGCCTCCACGGCGCGGGTGGCGCTGCGCGAGATGACGTGCACATCGGCGCCGCTGGCGATGAGCAGCGGCAGCCGGCGCTGAGCGACGCCTCCCCCGCCGACGACGACGACCTTCCGGCCGGTCAGTCGCAGTCCCACCAGATAGGGGCTCTCGGTCACCGGCCAAGCTTAATGTCGCGTCAGAGCCGCGGCTTGCCCGCATGCGCGACGAAGCGGGCCACCGCGTCGGGCGTCGCCGCCGGGTGGGTGTGCAGATACGACGCGTGCACACCGGCGTGTACGGCGCCGTCTCGCACGCGATCGACGTGCGCGCCGCGGTAGACCCAGGCGGGCTGATAACTACCGGTAAAAGCGACGGTGGTCCGGTGGAACTCGTGCCCCACCACCCGCCGGCCGACCGGGTACATCGACGATTCCGCGACAGCGACGGCGTCCCGGTAGCCCAGGGTGAGCCGTTGGGTGAACCGAGCCGAGCCGGCCAGAACCCCGCACATCGGGAATCCGTCCAGTTCGTCGGCCAGATAGATCAGGCCGGCGCATTCGGCATGAACCGGCGCACCCGCGGCGGCCAGGTCGGCGATCTGGCGCCGGACGACGTCGTTGGCGGACAGTTCCGCGGTGAACTGCTCGGGGAACCCGCCGGGCAACAGCACCGCGTTGGTCCCGTCCGGCAGGGCTTCGCTGAGCGGGTCGAACTCGACGACCTGCGCGCCGGCGGCCCGCATCAACTCGGCGTGTTCGGCGTAGCCGAAGGTGAAGGCCTTGCCCGCCGCCAGGGCGACTCGGGCATCTGCGCCGACGGCACCAACCTCGCCCGCCGGGTCCCAGGGTGGGTCGTCGAGCCGGCTGGCGGCGGCCGACACCACACCGGCCAGATCGACGTGACGCGCCACCAGGGCCGTCATCGCCTCGATCGCCAGCTGGGCGTGGCGACCGTACTCCGCCGCGGTGACCAGGCCGAGATATCTTGATGGCAGCTCCAATTCGGTGTTTCGCGGGATCGCCCCCAGCACCGGGACCCCGGCCTGCTCACACGCCTGCCGCAGCACCAGCTCATGTCGGGACGTGCCGACCCGGTTGAGAATGACCCCGCAGATCCGGGTCTGCGGGTCGAAGGTGGAGAACCCGTGCAGCAGCGCGGCGATGCTGTGGCTCTGTCCGCGCACGTCGACCACCAGAATCACCGGCGCACCCAGCAGACCCGCGACATGCGCGGTGGAGCCGGCCGCCGGGCCGGTCGCGGCAGCGGCGGGGCCGATGCGGCCGTCGAACAGGCCCATCACCCCTTCGATCACCGCGATGTCGGCGCCGCGGGTGCCGTGGCCGAACAACGGGCCGACAAGCCGCTCCCCCACCATCACCGGGTCGAGGTTGCGGCCCGGTCGCCCCGCGGCCAGGCTGTGGTAACCGGGGTCGATGAAGTCGGGGCCGACCTTGAACGGGGCCACCCGGTGCCCGGACTGGCGCAGCGCGCCGATCAAACCCGTTGCCACCGTGGTCTTTCCGCTGCCCGATGCCGGGGCGGCGATGACGACGGCGGGCGTTGAGGTCACTGGGCGCTCACCACTCGATGCCCTTCTGCCCCTTGCGGCCGGCATCCATCGGGTGCTTCACCTTGCCCATCGAGGTCACCAGGTCGGCGGCTTCGATCAGGCGCGGCGGGGCGTCGCGGCCGGTGATCACCACATGCTGGTGACCGGGCCGGGCCTGCAGCGCGTCCACCACGTCGTCCACATCGAGCCACCCCCACTTGAGCGGATAGGTGAACTCGTCGAGGACATAGAAGTCGTGACGCTGCTCCTGCAGGCGGCGGCCGATCTCCGCCCAGCCGGCGGCGGCGGCCGCGGCATGGTCGACCTCGCTGCTGCGCGACTTGCGTGTCCAAGACCAGCCCGATCCCATCTTGTGCCATTCCACCGCACCGCCCACACCGTCGCGCTCATGCAGTTGGCCGAGCTGACGAAACGCCGCCTCCTCGCCCACCTTCCACTTTGCGCTCTTGACGAACTGGAAGACCGCGACGCTCATCCCGACATTCCACGCCCGCAGCGCCATTCCGAACGCGGCCGTCGATTTGCCTTTGCCGTCACCGGTGTGCACGGCCAGCACCGGAGTGTTGCGCCGCGCCCGGGTGGTCCGGCCGTCGTTCGGCACATCGATCGGATGACCTTGTGGCATAAGCGATTACCTGTTCACGCCACGCTGCGGACGGCCTGGGTCAGCTGGTCGGCGTGCAGCTGCTCCAGCCGGATGGCCGGCGCACCCAGCTGCCGGGCCAGCCGGCCGGCCAGACCCAGCCGGACATACGACGTCTCGCAGTCGACGACGACCGCGGCAACCCCTTCTGCGACCAACCGGGCCGCGGCAATCTTGCTGCGGCCCAACGGGTCCGGACCGGCGGTCGCGCGGCCGTCGGTGAGCACCACGACCAGGGGCCGGCGGGCCCGGTCGCGCACCCGTTCCCGGATGACCAGTCCCCGCGCGGCCAGCAGGCCCTCGGCCAGCGGGGTTCTGCCGCCGGTGTCGAACCGGGCCAGCCGCCGTCCGGCGATGTGCGCCGACGACGTCGGGGGCAGCAGAATCTTGGCTTCCTGCTGGCGGAAGGTGATCACCGCGACCTTGTCGCGTCGCTGATAGGCGTCGCGTAGCAGCGACATGGTGGCCCCGCTGACGGCGGCCATGCGGTCACGGGCGGCCATCGAACCGGACGCGTCGACGACGAAGATCACCAGGTTGCCCTCCCGGCCCTCTCGGACGGCCCGGCGCAGGTGGGCGGGTTGCGGGCGCAGCGGCCCCGCCCGGCGGGCGTCTTCGGCGGCGGACAGCAGGGTGGCGAACAGATGCATGCCGTGCGCGCCGGCATCGGCGGGGTCGGCGGCGGCCACCACGCTGCCGGCGGCGTTGCGGGCGCGGGACCGCCGGCCCGGCGCGCCTTCGCCGACCCCGGGGACCGTCAACGCCCGGGTGCGAAAGACCTTCGACGGCGGCGCACTGGGCCTGGGTGCCGATGGCGCTTTCGGCTGACTCGAATTCTGTTGCCCGCCAGGGTCTTCGACGGACTCACCGCCGCCGGGCGGATCGGGGTCGGGATCGGTTTCGCCCTGAGCTTGCGCACCGGCTTGCGCCAGCGCCTCGTCCAACTGGTCGCGCTCGATGCCGTGGTCGTCGAAGGGGTCGCGGCGTCGGCGATGCGGCAACGCCAATTCGGCGGCCACCCGAATGTCCTGCTCCGCCACGGTCAGCGCGCCGCGCCAGGCCGCGTGGGCGGCAGCGGTGCGCGCCACCACCAGATCGGCGCGCATGCCGTCGACGTCGAATGCCGCGCACAGCGCCGCGATCCAGCGTAACTCGTTGTCGGGCAGCGTCACATCGTCTACGAGGGCGCGTGCCGCCGCAATTCGGCGGGCCAGTTCGGCGTCGGCGTCGGCGTACTTGCGGGCGAAGGCGTCGGGGTCGGCTTCGTAGGCCATCCGCTGGCGGATCACCTCCACCCGCACGTCGACGTCACGGGACGCCTGCACCTCCACGGTCAGGCCAAACCGGTCCAGCAGCTGCGGACGCAGTTCGCCCTCTTCGGGATTCATGGTTCCGATCAACACGAACCGGGCCTCGTGCGTATGGGAGATGCCGTCTCGTTCGACGTGCACCCGGCCCATAGCGGCGGCATCGAGCAGGATATCGACCAGATGGTCGTGCAGCAGGTTCACCTCGTCGACGTAGAGCACGCCGCCGTGGGCGCGGGCCAGCAGGCCCGGCGAGAACGCGTGCTCGCCATCGCGCAGCACCCGCTGCAGGTCCAGCGAGCCCACCACCCGGTCCTCGGTGGCGCCCAGCGGCATCTCCACCAGCCCGGCGCCGCCGGCCTCGGTGGCGGCGGCCAGCAATGCGGCCAGGCCGCGCACGGCCGTGGACTTGGCGGTGCCCTTCTCACCGCGGATGAGCGCGCCGCCGATCTCCGGACGAACCGCGCACAGCAGCAGCGCCAGGCGCAACTGGTCGTGCCCGACGATGGCACTGAACGGATAGGGCTTCACCGGGCGCCCACCGCCGGAGCACCGGGCCGCAACATCGGCACATGCGGGATGCCGTCGTCGAGGAAATCCTCGCCGTCACGGACGAAGCCGTGCCGGGCATACAAATCGGTCAGGTATTTCTGCGCGTCGATCCGGCAAGGGTAGTCGCCCACCTCGGCCAGCGCGGCGCGCAGCAGCCGGGTGGCATGGCCCCGGCCGCGGGCATTGCGTTTGGTGCACACCCGGCCGATCCGGAATACCTTCTCACCGCCGGCGTGCTCCTCCATCAACCGCAGCGTGCAGATCACCTCCCCGTCCGACGATTCCAGCCAGAAGTGCCGCGTCTCGGCGAGCAGGTCTCGCCCGTCCAGCTCCGGGTACGGACAGGCCTGTTCCACCACGAACACCTCGACCCGCAGCTTGAGGAGTTCGTAAAGTGTCCGTGCGTCAAGGTCTTTGAACCAGGAACGGCGCAACGCCTCAGTCATTCATGCCGCCTTCAGTTGCAGCGCCGCGTCGGTCCAGCTCCTCAGCTCGCCGTAAAGGGCGGGTTCACGCGACAACTCCGCTCCCAGTGACGGCACGATCTCTTTGAGAGTAGGCAACCACGACCGTTGCCTGTCCGGGAAACAGCGCGCCAGCACGTCCAACATGGCCGGAACCGCGGTCGAGGCGCCCGGCGAACCACCGAGCAGGCCCGCGATACTGCCGTCGGCGGCACCCACGATGGTGGTGCCGAACTCCAGCGCCCCACCGCTCCCTCTGGCGCGCCGAATCACCTGCACCCGCTGCCCGGCCACCGTCAGCTGCCAATCGGAATCGACTGCGGTGGGCACGAACTCACGCAGGACGGCCACCCGCTCGGGTGCGGTGAGCCGCAGTTGGCTGATCAGATAACGCAGCAGGGCCGTCTCCCGGGCGCCCACGCCCAGCATCGACGGCAGGTTGTCCGTCCGGATCGATCGGGCCAGATCGCTGAAATGCCCGTATTTGAGGAACTTCGGGGACCAGCCCGCATAGGGTCCGAACACCAGCCACGGCCGCCGGTTGACCAGGCGAAGATCGAGATGCAGCGCGCCCAGCGGCGGGGCTCCTGGTGCCGGACTGCCGTACACCTTGGCCCGGTGCGCGGCAACGAGGCGGGGGTTGGCGGTGCGCAGAAAGCGGCCGCCGATCGGGAAGCCGGCAAATCCGCGGATCTCGTCGATGCCGGCCTTCTGCAATAACGGCAGTGCGTCGCCGCCGGCGCCGACGAACACGAATCTGGCTGCCAGCTGCCGCTTTTCACCGGTACGCCGGTTGCCGACAGTCAGCGTCCAGCCACCCTCGGACCGGCGCGCCACACCCCGAACCTCGTGACCGAACAGCACGGTGGCACCCGTGCCGGCGCAGTAACCGATGAGTTGCCGGGACAGTTCGCCGAAGTCGACGTCGGTGCCGTCGGCGGCCCAGTTCAGCGCGACCGGTTCGGTCAAGTCGCGGCGGGCGGCCATCAACGGCAACCGCCGCACGAACTCGTCGGGACCGACGATCAGCTCGGTGGCTGCGAACAACGGGTTGCCGGCCAATGCGTCGTGGCGCCGCCGCAGATAGTCGACGCCGGCAGCGCCGTGGACGAAGCTGACGTGCGGAACCGGGTTGAGGAAACTCCGGAGGTCACGCAGGATGCCGTTCTCGGCCGCGTAAGCCCAGAACTGGCGGGTGACCTGGAATTGCTCGTTGACCAGCACCGCTTTGGTGATGTCGATCGAGCCGTCGGGGCGCTGCGGGGTGTAGTTCAGCTCGCACAGCCCGGCGTGACCGGTGCCCGCGTTGTTCCATGGGCTGCTGCTCTCGGCGCCGACGCCGTCCAGCCGCTCGATCACGGTGATCGACCAGTCGGGCTCCAGCCGCCGCAGTAACGCGCCGAGGGTGGCGCTCATGATTCCGGCACCGACCAGCACGACGTCGGTTTTGGCTAGCTGTGCCACGCCGATCGCTGGTCCTTCCACTGGGGTGCCGGTGCCCAAGGTTATCGCGACGGTCCCCGACGCCGAGATCTCCAGCCCCGCCCGACCGGTCCCGCGACCGCTCGTCGCCGAATGGAGTTCTGAAATGCGTTGCTTGGTATGGATGTACGATTCTCACCGTTCTAGTCGTTGCGCCGTCGTCGGACGATTGGAGCGACCACGGCTCTTCCAGGAGAGGACGACGTGTCGTTTCTGTATGTGACTCCCGAAGCGCTGATGGCATCAGGTTCGCAGGTGGTCGGCATCGGTTCGGCAATAGCCGCGGCCAATGCTGTGGCGGCCTGTGCGACCACTGGATTGCTGGCGGCCGGTACCGATGAGGTGTCAGCGGCGATTGCGGCATTGTTTTCCGCGCACGGCCGTACCTACCAGGCGCTGAGCGCATCGGCCGCAGCGCTTCATGACCAGTTCGTTCAGACGTTGGGCGCAGGCGCGGCGTCGTATGCGGCGGCCGAGGCGGCCAACGTGCAGCAGAGCCTGCTCGAAGCGATCAACGCACCCACTCAGACGTTGCTGGGCCGTCCCCTGATCGGCAACGGGACCAACGGCGCCCCGGGGACCGGACAGCGCGGCGGCGACGGCGGAATCCTGATCGGCAACGGAGGAGCGGGCGGGTCCGGCGCTGCCGGGCAGGCAGGTGGAGCCGGCGGCAACGCGGGACTGTTCGGTATCGGTGGGGCCGGCGGCAACGGTGGAGAAGGTGGAGCCGGGGTCGGCGGTCAGGGTGGTGCCGGCGGCACCGGGGGGCTTTTCGGCGCGGGCGGTGTCGGTGGCACCGGTGGCTTCGCCTCAGCCGGCGGAACCGGCGGGGTCGGCGGATCGGGCGGAGCCGGCGGGCTGTTCGGCGCCGGCGGTGCCGGCGGGGCCGGTGGCCAGGCCTTTACTAATGCCGTCGGCGGTGCCGGTGGCGGCGGCGGCAACGCCGGTATTTTCGGCGGCGCCGGCGGCGCCGGGGGGGTCGGCGGGAGGGGCAGCGTTGGCAGCGGGGCCGGCGGCAGCGGTGGCACCGGCGGGCTATTCGGCTCAGGCGGCAGTGGCGGCGCGGGCGGTTTCACCCTCACCGGTGACGCCGGGGCCGGTGGGGCCGGCGGTGCGGGTGGGCTGTTCGGAGGCGGCGGTTCCGGAGGGGCGGGCGGACTCGCCGCCCTCGGCAACCAGGGTGG
>NZ_JCALCX010000056.1:0-23778 GCF_059812565.1 Mycobacterium sp. NGS49
ATTCGGCGGAGCCGGGGGCGCCGGAGGTGCCGGCGGAGCCGGCGTGGCCGGTGTCGGCGGGACCGGCGGAACCGGCGGCACGGGAGGCGCCGGGCGGGCCCTGATCGGTGGAGGCGCCGGCGCGGGTGGCACCGGCGGGGCCGGTGGGGCCGGTGCCATCGGCGCCACCGGGACCGCAGGAGCGGGACCGCTGGGAGGCAACGGCGGCATCGGGTACGCCGGTGGAGCCGGCGGCGTCGGCGGAGATGGCGGAGCCAGCTATGGGCTGATGAGCGCAGGTGGGGCCGGTGGAACCGGCGGCATCGGCGGAGCGGGCGGCCAGGGCGGGACCGGCGGCACCGGCGTCGGATTCGACGCCGATGGCGGCAACGGCGGCACCGGCGGCAACGGCGGTTCCGCGGGGACGGGTGGCGCCGCAGGATCCGGCGGATACTTCGGACCCTCAGGACGTGCTGGTGGCGCAGGCACCGGCGGAGTTGGCGGCACCGGCGGGACCGGCGGTCAGGGCGATGCCGGCGGGATCGGGAAATCAGACACGAACCCGTTGCCGGGCGACACCGGCCGCAACGGCGGCACCGGTGGCCAGGGCGGCACCGGCGGCGCCGGCATCGGTGGACTGCACGGCGGCGCCGGTGGTCAGGGCGGCACCGGTGGTGACGGCGGCGGCGGCGGCAATGGCGGCAACAACACCGGCACCACCACCACCGGCGACACCGGCGGCGGCAAAGGCGCCCAAGGCGGCCAGGGCGGCACCGGCGGCACCGCCGGCGCTGGTGGCAGCGGCGTCGACGGCGGCGCAGCCGGCGCCACCGGAACCGGCGGCACCGGAGGCAACGGCGGCAACGGCGGCGACGGCGCCACCGGCCAAAACGGCAATCCCGACCCCACCGCCCCGGTAGCGGGCTTCCAAGGCGGCCAAGGCGGCACCGGAGGCACCGGAGGCAACGGCGGCGCCGGCATCAACGGCATCGGCGGCGGCCAAGCCGGTGACGGCGGCAACGGCGGCCACGGCGGCACCGGAGGCAACGGCGGCAACAACACCGGCACCACCACCACCGGCGACACCGGCGGCGGCCAAGGCGCCCAAGGCGGCCAGGGCGGCACCGGCGGCACCGCCGGCAAAGCCGGCACCAGCATCGACGGCGGCGCAGCCGGCGCCACCGGGACCGGCGGCACCGGCGGCCACGGCGGCAACGGCGGAGGCGGCGCCACCGGCCAAAACGGTACGTCCGACCCGACCGCCCCAACCGCAGGGTTCCAGGGCGGTCAGGGTGGCAGCGGGGGCACCGGCGGCGCCGGCGGCGCCGGAATCGGCGGATTCGGAGGTGGTCAGGCCGGCGACGGCGGCACCGGAGGCGGCGGCGGCGGCGGTGGCAATGGCGGCAACAACACCGGCACCACCAGCACGGGGGCCTTCGGCGGCGGCATCGGCGCCCAGGGTGGCCAGGGCGGCACCGGCGGCACCGCCGGTGCGGCCGGCACCCGCGTCGACGGCGGGGCGGCAGGGGCCAACGGCACCGGCGGCACCGGCGGTCGCGGCGGCAACGGCGGCAACGGCGGCAACGGCGTCAGCGGCTCGCTCGTCCCGACTTTAGGTAGCCAAGGCGGCCAAGGAGGAACCGGCGGCACCGGCGGCACCGGCGGCGCCGGCATCAACGGCATCGGCGGCGGCCAAGCCGGGGACGGCGGCAATGGCGGCCAAGGCGGCACCGGAGGCAACGGCGGCGGCAAAGGCGGACCGGGCGGTCAGGGCGGCACCGGCGGCGACGCAGGTGCCGCGGGTGCCCGCAGTGACGGCGGGGCGGCCGGCGCCAACGGCACCGGCGGCACCGGCGGTCACGGCGGCAACGGCGGGGCTGGTGCAACCGGCGCCGACGGCCTCAATGGCAGCGACCCCACCCCAGGTAACCAGGGCGGTGCCGGCGGGGCGGGCGGTATCGGCGGCACTGGCGGGGCCGGCATCAATGGCGTCGGCGGCGGCACTGGCGGCCAAGGCGGCACCGGCGGCACCGGCGGCACCGGCGGCGCCGGCGGCGGGAGCGGGACCAACGACGGGACCAGCCTCTTTGCCAGGAGCGCAGGCGGCGGCCAGGGCGGCATTGGCGGCATCGGCGGTGCCGGCGGTGCCCCGGGCAGTGGCGGAACCATAGGCGGCCAAGGTGGACAAGGCGGCACCGGCGGCACCGGCGGCACCGGCGGACAGACCACGATCAGCCCCGTGGACATTGGCCTCGGTGGGGGTGGCGGCGGCGGGGGTGCGGGCGGTCAAGGAGGCGCCAGCGGAGGCGGCGGGGCCATCGGCGGTCAAGGCGGCTTTGGTGGCACGGGCGGTACGGGTGGCGCAACGCTCCAACCCGCCACCGGCACCGCCGCCGCCGGGGGCATCGGCGGTGGTGGAGGAGGAGGCGGCGTCGCCGCAGGAGCGACAGGCGGCAGGGGCGGCGGCGGCGGCGGGGGGGGCGCGGGCGGCGGCATCGCGGCCGGAACAGCATTTGGGGGAGGCGGAGGAGGCGGCGGCGCGTCTGGGGGCGCGGGCGGCACCGCCGGAAACGGTGGCGCTGGCGGTTTCAGCCTCGCCCTCGACGTAGGCAATCTCGGCACGGGCGGGTTGGGCGGCGCCGGGGCCCCGGGCAGTACCGGCGGCGGTGGTGGCCAAGGTGGGCTTGCGTCGATCAGCACCCCCAACTCGGCTCAGAACGGTGTCGCGGGCGCGGCTGGCACCGCGGGCGGTGCGGGCGGCGGCGGCGTCTCAGATGCACGGGGAGGTGATGGCGGCACCACCGCCGGCGAGGGTGGCTTCGGTGGCTCGGCGTTTAAGTTAATCTTCAACGACTTGGGCGGCGGGGCTGGGGGCCAGTCCAGTTAATCCCCGCAATCACCCTTACCCTCGGGGTTGTCGCCGTGGATGCTATTACGGGTGCGAGACTGGCGTGCGGTGGCGCCGGAACAGACCGCCGCGCCGCCGTTCGGTCCCGTTGGCGGGTGCGAGTTGGTCCCGCGGGGTGGTCAGAGCGTCCGTCGCCACCCCGTGTTCCGGTTCTACCAAGCCGGTGTACTGCGGCTCGGCCGTCTGCCCCACCGGACGTGCAACGGGTTCGACTGGCCGGACGTCGCGTGCCAGCCGGAACGCCATGCGAGCCAGCGCGGCTCCGGCGAGGAAGGCGATCAGGACGCCCAGGCCGGAGAAGTAGGCGATCTCCAGCACGGCACGCTTACGTTCGGTGGCAGCCACCGGGTCGCCGACCGACCCGACGTTCACCAGCGGTGCCACGACGCGACCGACGACGAACCACGCCCCGCCGAGGGCGGCCAGCCAACCGCCGAGCAGCGCACTTCCCCGGTTGCGCGAGACCAGGACCAGCAGGCCGCCGACTGCGGTGGCTACACCGGGCAGTACCTCCAGCCAGCCGCGCGCGGCGGTCCACGCCTGGCCGGGCGTGTAGGCGAAGTCGAAGTTCGGGCCGATGAACGGGATCAGCGCTCCCCAGGCGCCCAAGATCACCAGCAGCAGTCCGATCACGGCGCCACGTGAGCGTGGGATGCGTCCCCGGGCGGGGCGGTCCTTGACGGTTCTCATGACATCTCCCTCGTTAGGTACCGATCCGGGTACCCGAACACCACGGCGTTAAAGCAAACATCGCCTGATCGTCGCCGTGAGCCACGTTGAAGGAAACGGCAGAGGCGCTACGTCAGCAAGCCGACGAGGAGCAGCGCAACGGCGATCGCCGGGAACAGCCCTTGCGTCACCGCAGCCCGCGCCTTGTCCCGTGCCGAGATCATTAGCACTACCGCGGCCGCCGCCATCGATCCGACGCCGGCAAGTACCAGCGCCGCCCCGACGTCGCGGTGGCCGGCCAGTATCGCCGCGATTCCGATTCCGGCCACGATGGCCAGAAACAGGTTGTAGAACCCCTGGTTGAACGCCAACAGCTTGGTGGTCTCGGCTTCCTCGGCCGTGGTGCCGAACGTGGCACGGGTGCGCTTGGAGGTCCACGTCAACGACTCCATCGTGAAGATGTAGACGTGCAGGACTGCGGCCAGCGCGGCGAACATCAGAGCGGCGGCGACCATTGCAGTCCTCCTAGTCGAACAACCCGGGCTGCGAAACCCCGGCCGGTGGCGTCATCCCCAGATGCGTCCAGGCCAGCGCCGTGGCCACCCGGCCGCGCGGCGTGCGGGCGACCATCCCGGCGCGCACCAGGAAAGGCTCGCACACCTCTTCCACGGTCGCAGCCTCTTCCCCGACCGCAACCGCCAGCGTCGAGACGCCCACCGGACCACCGCCGAAGCTGCGGGTCAGCGCCGACAACACCGCGCGGTCGAGCCGGTCCAACCCCAGCTCGTCGACGTCGTAGACCTCCAGCGCGGACTTGGCGACGTCGCGGGTGATGATGCCGTCGGCGCGCACCTCAGCGAAGTCACGCACCCGGCGCAACAGCCGGTTGGCGATTCGCGGTGTACCGCGTGAACGGCGCGCGATCTCCGCCCCCGCGTCGGCGCCCAGCTCGATCCCCAGAATGCCCGCCGACCGGGCCAGCACCCGCTCCAGTTCGGCCGGCTCGTAGAAGTCCATGTGAGCGGTGAACCCGAACCGGTCGCGCAGCGGGCCGGTCAGCGCGCCGGACCGGGTGGTCGCCCCGACCAGCGTGAAGGGTGCGACCTCAAGCGGAATCGACGTCGCACCGGGGCCTTTGCCGACCACCACGTCTACCCGGAAGTCCTCCATCGCCAAATACAGCATCTCCTCGGCGGGCCGGGCGATGCGATGGATCTCGTCGATGAACAGCACGTCGTGCTCGACCAGGTTGGACAGCATCGCCGCAAGGTCGCCGGCGCGTTCCAGGGCCGGTCCGGACGTCACCCGCAGCGGGGACCCCAGCTCGGCCGCGATGATCATCGCCAGCGACGTCTTGCCGAGTCCCGGTGGCCCGGAAAGCAGGATGTGATCAGGGGTGCCGCCGCGGTTCTTGGCCCCCTCGATGACCAGCTGCAGCTGCTCGCGTACCCGCGCCTGCCCGATGAACTCCCGCAGCGAGCGCGGCCGCAGGCTGCCGTCGATGTCGCCCTCTCCGACCGCCAGCGCCGGCGACACGTCCCGCTCGTCGAAATCGTCGCTCATCTGGCCTTACCCAGGAGCGACAAGGCGGCCCGCAGCGCGGTCGACGTGGACGCGTCATGGTCAGAGGCCAGCACCCGATCGGTGGCTTCCTCGGCCTGTTTGACCGCGAAACCCAGTCCCACCAGGGCTTCCACCACCGGCCCCCGGACGGCGCGACCGTTGACCGCCGGCGCCGCGCCGGTCCCGGCGACCACACCCACCTTGTCCCGCAATTCCAGCACCATCCGTTCGGCGCTGCGTTTGCCGATCCCGGGCACCCGGGTGAGCGCGGCGACGTCGCCGTCGGCCAGCGCCTGCCGCAGCGCCGCCGCATCGTGCACGGCCAACGTCGCCATCGCCAACCGCGGCCCGACACCGGAGACCGACAGCAGCGTCTGAAACAGGTCGCGGGTCTCGGTTTCGCAGAAGCCGTACAGCGTCATCGAATCTTCCCGCACGATCATCGCGGTGATCAGCCTCGCCTCGGCGCCGCAGCGCAGCGTGGCCAGCGTCGCGGGCGTCGCGTTCACCCGGTACCCGACTCCGGCCGCCTCGATCACCGCGTGATCGAGCGCCACCTCCACCACCTCGCCGCGCACCGAGGCGATCATCGGGCGGCCTTCAACTTGGCCAGATACCTGTCCCGCTGTTGCGCCGCCTGTGCCTGCGCCGCCGCCATCCTGGCCAGCGTCGGTGCCCGCCAGCAATGGCAGATGGCCAGCGCCAGCGCGTCGGCCGCGTCGGCCGGTGTGGGTTTGGCCTGCAGCGCCAGGATTCTGGTGACCATCGCGGTGACCTGAGCCTTATCGGCGGCCCCGTTGCCGGTCACCGCCGCCTTGACCTCGCTGGGGGTGTGGAAGTGCACGTCGATGCCGCGCTTCGCGGCCGCCAGCGCGATCACCCCGCCGGCCTGCGCCGTGCCCATCACCGTGCTGACATTCAACTGGGAGAACACCCGCTCGATGGCCAGCACGTCGGGGTGGTGAGTGTCCAGCCAGTGATCGACGGCGTCGCTGATGGCCAGCAACCGCCGGTGCAGCGGTTCATCCGAGGGGGTGCGCACCACGTCGACGTCCAGCGCGGTGATCTGGCGGCCGCGCCCGCTCTCCACCAGCGACAGACCGCACCGCGTCAACCCGGGATCGACGCCCATCACCCGCACCGCAGCTCCCCACGTTGTCGTCAGCGGAAGTTCCGAACAGCTGTTCGATAGCGTAACCGCCGAATGCGACATCACCGGTGAGGGACACGCCTTGCGCCGGGTGAGTTACGTTATGCGCACTGCGGAAGGAGTCACTACCGAAGGGGTGAGGTGGGAGCACAACTGATCGTGATCGCGGTGGCGCTGTTCATCGCGTCCATCCTGGTTCTCGTGTACGCCCTGAAGAAAGCGCCCAAGACCCAGAAGCCCACCGGCCGCCAGGACCCGCTCGCCTTCAATGCGCAGCACGAGTTCGGGCCCCGCCAGCTGGGGCCGGGGGCGATCGTCAGTCATGGCGGCACCGATTACGTGGTCCGCGGGTCGGTCACCTTCCGCGAAGGTCCGTTCGTGTGGTGGGAGCACCTGCTCGAGGGGGGCGACCAGCCGATCTGGTTCAGCGTGGAAGAGGACGAGGGGCGCCTCGAGCTGGCCATGTGGTTCAAGCGCACCGACCTGGAGTTGCAGCCCGGCGGCCCGCACACGGTGGACGGGGTGACCTACCGCGAGACCGAACGGGGTCACGCCGGCTACACCTGCGAGGGCACGACGGGGCTGCCCGCGGGCGGTGAGATGGACTACGTTGACTATGCCGCCGACGACGGGTCCGCCCTCCTGTCGTTCGAGCGCTGGTCACCGGAAATGCCGTGGGAGATCTCGACCGGCAAGACCATGCTGTCCGGTGAACTCACCGTCTATCCCGCGCCCGCGGCGTAATACCGGTGCCGCTTCACCAGCTGAGGGTCGCACCGGCCGACGTGTCCGGGGCGCGACTGGCTTTGGCGATCAATGCGGCGGCACCGGTGCCGTTGGCCAGTTATCGCCTGGCGCACCCGACGGGCGGGGCCCTGCTGCTCGGTGTGCTGGGCGCCTCGCACGTCATCACCGTTGAGCACCCGGGCAGCCAGTTCTCCGAACAGGTTTCGTGCGCCGGCGGCGACGACCTGCCGGCCCGCTCGGACGCGCCGGGTTATCACCTCGAATCGCGCAGCGCGGCGCACGACGAAGTCGCTTTCCGCGCGCTCGCCCGCGAACTTCGCCACCGGTGCGCGCACGAACCCGGCTGGCTGGGCGGCGTGTTCCCGGGCGACGAGGCCGCGCTCACCGCACTGGCCGCCGAGCCCGACGGCGACGGCTGGCAGTGGCAGACCTGGCACCTCTATCCCACCGGCCCGGGCGGGACGGTGGTCTACACCGCCAGTAGGTGGCATCCGTGAGCCGCAACCGGTTGCTGCTGATCGCTTTCGGGTTGGCCGTCGCGGGCAGTGCTTGCCTGGGCGTAGGACTGGTGCTGGTGAATCGGGACATCGGCTCCTATGTCGCCGGCCACTTCCAGGAGTACGCCCACGACGCGAACGCCAAACGCTACGTCTGCTCGGGGTCGCCCAAACAGGTGGCTGACGCCCTGTCCCACTACAAGTCGCCGTCCGCCCGCGCCTCCAGCGGCGGCGGCGAATATCTGCGCTACAGCCGCTACATCGTCGTTGTCGGCCCGGACGGGAACCGTCCGTGCACCATTCGAGTGGAGGGATTGAGCGCCGGCTACAGCCACGGCTCCTATGTCTTCCTCGGTCCCGGATTCACCCCCGGGTCGCCATCGGGCGGCTCGGGGGGCCGGCCCGGTGGCCCGGGCGGGGCCAAGTAGGTATTCAAAGGAGAACTGCCATGTCATTCAGTGCGGTCGAGTTCGGCACCGTCAGCCTCACCCCGATCCTGCATGGAGCCGTCGCGACCGTGCTGTACTTCCTGGTCGGCATCGCCGTGCTGATGGCCGGATTCCTGATGGTCGACGTACTGACCCCCGGCAATCTGCGCCAGCTGGTGTTCATCGAACGCCGCCCCAACGCAGCCGTCCTGGCCACCGCGATGTACGCGTCGCTGGGCACCGTGATCATCGCCGCCATCTTCAGCAGCTCCAACCAGCTCGGCGAGGGCCTGCTCGGGGTGGCGGTCTACGGCGGAATCGGCGTTGTCCTGCAAGGCCTGGCACTGGTCATCCTGCGCATCGCGGTCCCCGGCAACTTCCACGAGCACGTCGAGCAGGCGGAGCTGCATCCGGCGGCGTTTGCGACGGCAGCCATGCTGCTGGCAGTCGGAGGGGTCACCGCGGCCGCGTTGTCATGACCACCACCGAGACCGTCGAGCCGGTCTTGTCGTCCACTCGGTGGCGCGCCCTGCTGCTGGCCGCGGTAGCGGCCTGCGCGGCCTGCGGGATCGTCTATGAACTCGCGATGCTGACGCTGTCGACCAGCCTCAACGGCGGCAGCATCGTGGCGACATCGCTGATCGTGGCGGGGTATATCGCCGCGCTGGGTCTGGGTGCCCTGCTGATCAAACCGTTGCTGGCGCGCGCCGCGGTCACCTTCATCGCGGTGGAGGTGCTGTTGGGCATCGTCGGCGGGCTCTCGGCGGCGGCGCTGTACGTGGCGTTCGCGGTCGTCGACGGGTCGACGCTGGTGCTGACGGTCAGCACGGCGCTGATCGGGTGCCTGGTCGGCGCCGAGGTGCCGCTGTTGATGACACTGCTGCAGCGCGGACGGGCGCCGGCTGCCCCCGACATGGCTACCGACACCGGTCGCACGCTGGCCAATCTGAACGCGGCCGACTACCTGGGCGCACTGCTGGGCGGGCTGGCGTGGCCGTTCCTCCTGCTCCCGCACCTGGGCATGATCCGCGGCGCCGCCGCGACCGGCATCGTCAATCTGGTGGCCGCGGCGATCGTGTCGGTGTTCCTGCTTCGGCGGGTGATCTCGCCGCGCCAATTGGCGGCCGCGCTGGCAGCACTGGCCGCGGCGCTGGCGCTGCTGGTGACGCTGCTGGTGCGCGCCCAGGACATCGAGGTGAGCAGCAGACAGCAGTTGTATGCCGACCCGATCATCGACCACCGGCACTCGGCGTATCAGGAAATCGTGGTCACCAGGCGCGATAACGACACGCGTCTGTACCTCGACGGCGACCTGCAGTTCTCCACCCGGGACGAATACCGCTACACCGAAAGTCTGGTCTACCCGGCACTGGGTGATGGTGCCCGTTCGGTGCTGGTGCTCGGCGGCGGCGACGGACTCGCGGCGCGCGAACTGCTACGCCAGCCGGGCGTGCAGCGGATCGTCCAGGTGGAGCTGGACCCGGCGGTCATCGAGTTGGCCCGCACCACGATGCGCGACGCCAATGGCGGTGCCCTGGACAACCCGCGCGTGCAGGTGGTGATCGACGACGCGATGAACTGGCTGCGAGCCGGCCGGGGCGACCGTTTCGACGCGGTGATCGTCGATCTGCCCGATCCGGACACGCCCGTGCTGGGACGGCTGTACTCCACCGAGTTCTATGCGCTGGTGGACCGGGTGCTGTCGCCCGGCGGACTGGTGGTGGTGCAGGCGGGCAGCCCGTTCTCGACGCGCACGGCGTTCTGGCGCACCGTGTCGACGATCCGTTCCGGCGGCTATGCCGTCACCCCGTACCACGTCTACGTGCCGACCTTCGGCGACTGGGGTTTCGTCCTGGCCCGCCGGGGCGAAGCCGCGCCGGCGGCGACCCTGCCGCGTTCGGTGCCGCCGCTGCGATTTCTCGACCAGCGGGTGCTCGACGCCGCGACGGTGTTCTCCGAGGACGTACGGCCGCGACCGATGGAGCCGTCGACGCTGGACAATCCGCGAATCGTCGACGATATGCGGCGCGGGTACGACTGAATCAGCCGACGCCCGCGGCCGGTCGTCGCAACGTCAGTCCTCGTCGAGAGCGGCCAGCACCTCGTCGGACAGGTCCACGTTGGTCCACACGTTCTGCACGTCGTCGCTGTCTTCCAGGGCGTCGACCAGCTTGAACACCTTGCGGGCACCCTCGACGTCGACCGGGACGCTCACCGAAGGCTGAAAGCTCGCCTCGGCGGACTCGTAGTCGATCCCGGCTTCCTGCAGGGCGGTTCTGACCGCCACCAGGTCGGTCGGCTCTGAGATGACCTCGAAGGTGTCGCCGAGATCGTTGACGTCCTCCGCGCCGGCATCCAGCACCGCGGTCAGTACGTCGTCCTCGGTGAGGCCGTTCTTCTCCAGGGTGACGGTGCCCTTGCGCGAGAACAGGTACGAGACCGAACCGGGATCGGCCATGGTGCCGCCGTTGCGTGTCATCGCCACCCGCACCTCGCTGGCGGCGCGGTTGCGGTTGTCGGTCAGGCACTCGACCAGCACCGCTACCCCATTGGGTCCATAACCCTCGTACATGATGGTCTGGTAGTCGGCGCCGCCCGCCTCTTCACCGGCCCCGCGCTTGCGCGCCCGCTCGATGTTGTCGTTGGGCACCGAGGTTTTCTTCGCCTTCTGGATGGCGTCGTACAGCGTCGGGTTGCCCGCTGGGTCGCCACCGCCGGTACGGGCGGCGACCTCGATGTTCTTGATCAGCCGGGCAAACTCCTTGCCGCGGCGGGCGTCCTTGACGGCCTTCTGGTGCTTGGTGGTGGCCCACTTGGAATGGCCGCTCATCGGTGTCTGGTACCTCTTTCGCTGAAAAAGTTCGCCTCGCGAGTCTACGTGGACGCTCACATACGCCGAGCTAACGCCCGCTCACCATGTCGACGAACATCTTGTGCACCCGCCGGTCGCCGGTCACCTCCGGGTGGAACGCCGTCGCCAACACGGCGCCCTGGCGCACCGCCACGGCGTGTCCGGCGGCCTGGGCCAGCACCTGCACGCCCGCGCCGACCCGCTCCACCCACGGCGCCCGGATGAACACCGCACGCACCGTACCGTCCAGACCTTCGAACGCGATGTCGCCCTCAAACGAATCGACCTGGCGCCCAAAGGCGTTGCGCCGCACCGTCATATCGATTCCACCCAGCGGCAGCGCCGCGCGGCCCGCGGCGCCCGCGTCCAAGATCTCGCTGGCCAGCAGGATCATGCCGGCACAAGCGCCGTAGGCGGGCAGCCCGTCGGACAGCCGCGCCCGCAGCGGCTCGAGCAGGTCGAAGTCGCGCAGCAGGTGGCTCATTGCGGTGGACTCGCCACCGGGTATCACCAGCCCGTCCACCGCGTCCAGTTCGGCGCGGCGGCGCACCGTGATCGCCTCGGCGCCTGCCTCGCGCAGGGCGGCCAGGTGCTCGCGGGTGTCGCCCTGTAGCGCCAGCACGCCGACCAGCGGCGCATTCACTGCGCCGTCGGCCGGTACTCGCGCTTGAAGCGGGTCAGGCCCTCCTGCATCACCGCTGCGACCATTTCGCCGCTCTGGTTGAAGATCTTGCCCTGGCACAGCGACCGGCCCCCGCTCGCCGACGGCGAGGACTGGTCGTAGAGCAGCCATTCGTCCGCGCGGAATGTCCGCATGAACCACATCGCGTGGTCCAACGACGACACCTGCAGATGCTCTCGTTCCTGCAGATGGGTGACCTGCGCCGAGCCGAGCAAGGTGAGGTCGCTCATGTAAGCCAGCGCGCAGATGTGCAGCACCGGGTCGTCGGGCAGCGGGTCGCGGTGCCGGAACCACACCTGCTGCTGGGACGCCTTACCGGGCAGCAGTTTCAGCCGGTCGCGCGGCACGATGCAGACGTCCCACTCCTCGAACTGCTTGAACCCGGCGTCATCGAACACCTTGACCGAGGACAGGCCGGGCAGCCCGTCCGGCGGTGGGGCCGCGGGCATGGCGTCCTGGTGGTTGATGCCTTCCTGGTCGACCTGGAAGGACGCCCCCATGCTGAAGATGATCTCGCCATGCTGGATGGCGTTCACTCGCCTGGTGGCGAACGACCCGCCGTCGCGGGTGCGCTCCACGATGAAAACGGTGGGCTCCTTGGCATCGCCGGGCCGCAGGAAGTACCCGTGCAGCGAATGCACCTGGTAGCGCGGGTCTACCGTGCGCACCGCCGACACCAGCGACTGGCCGGCCACATGCCCGCCGAACGTGCGCTGCAAGAAGCCGGATTCGGGACTGAAGACGCTGCCGCGGTAGATGTTGACCTCGAGTTGCTCGAGATCGAGGATCTCTTCGATCGCCACGGAATGTTCTTACCAGCCGCCTGTCACCAGCCGCGTTGCGCCAGTCGATGCGGCTGGGCGATCTCCTCGACGTTGATGCCGACCATCGCCTCGCCGAGCCCGCGGGACACCTTTGCCAGCACGTCGGGGTCGTCGTAGAAGGTGGTGGCCTTGACGATCGCCGCGGCGCGTTGCGCGGGGTCGCCGGCCTTGAAGATGCCGGACCCGACAAACACGCCCTCGGCCCCGAGTTGCATCATCATCGCGGCGTCGGCGGGGGTTGCGATACCGCCGGCGGTGAACAGCGTGACCGGCAGCTTGCCGGCCCGGGCGACCTCGACGACGAGGTCGTAGGGCGCCTGCAAGTCCTTTGCGGCAACGAACAATTCGTCCTCCGACAACGACGTGAGCCGCCGGATTTCGCCGCCGATTGCGCGCATGTGCGTGGTGGCGTTGGAAACGTCGCCGGTGCCGGCCTCGCCTTTGGAGCGAATCATCGCCGCGCCCTCGGCGATACGCCGCAGCGCCTCACCGAGATTGGTGGCTCCGCACACGAACGGCACGGTGAATTTCCACTTGTCGATGTGGTGGGCATAGTCGGCCGGCGTGAGCACCTCGGACTCGTCGATGTAGTCCACCCCGAGGCTCTGCAGGATCTGCGCCTCCACGAAGTGCCCGATGCGGGCCTTGGCCATGACCGGGATCGTCACCGCCTCGATGATGCCCTCGATCATGTCGGGGTCGCTCATCCGCGACACACCGCCCTGGGCGCGGATATCGGCGGGCACCCGTTCCAGCGCCATGACCGCGACGGCGCCCGCGCCCTCGGCGATACGGGCCTGCTCGGGTGTGACAACGTCCATGATGACGCCGCCCTTGAGCATCTCGGCCATGCCGCGCTTCACGCGGGCCGTTCCGGTCTGGGCGGGCCCGTGCTGGGCGCCATTCGGCTGGCTGGCGCTGTGGTCCACAACTCTCCTTGAATTTCGGGAAGTGACCACCAGTCTAAAGGTGGCCGACGAACGGATTTTGCCGCCGCTGTGACTGCATGGTTTCGCCGAAACCTCAGCGTCGCGCCCAACGTGCTCTAAGCTCCGCGTTGTCGGTCAGCGAGCTCGGGAGTCGCGCGATGAATTTCGCCGTTCTGCCGCCGGAACTCAACTCGGCGCGCCTCTTCGCCGGTGCGGGCCTGTGCCCGTTGCTGTCCGCGGCGGCCTCCTGGGACGCCTTGGCCGCCGAGCTGGACACCGCCGCGCATTCGTTCACGGCGGTCACCTCGGGATTGGCCGACGCCGCCTGGCAGGGTCCGGCGATGCTGGCGATGACGCAGGCCGCGGTGCCGTATGTGACGTGGTTGACCAGGGCAGCGACGCAGGCCGGCCGGACGGGCGCGCAGGCGCGAGCGGCAGCGATTGCCTTCGAGTCGGCGCAGACCGCCATCGTGCACCCGGCGCTGGTCGCCGCAAACCGGTCCGGCGTGGTGTCGTTGCTGGCGGCCAACCTGTTCGGGCAGAACGCGCCGGCAATCGCCGCCGCCGAGGCTGCGTACGAGCAGATGTGGGCCCAAGACGTGGCCGTCATGGCGGGTTATCACGCCGAAGCGTCGTCGGTGGCCGCCCGGCTGGCCGGCGCCTATGCCGCCACCGGGCTGCCGGGGCTCAGCATCGACTGGGCCAACGGCACCTTCGACCTGGGCTCGGGTAACCAGGGCGCCAACAACATCGGCTTCGGCAACGTCGGCAACGGCAACATCGGCCTGAGCAACAACGGCGACGGCAACATCGGCGTGCAGAACAAGGGCAACGGGAACATCGGCTTCGCCAATATCGGCCACCGGCTCGTCGGCTACGGACTGCCCGGCGACGGCAACGTCGGCCTGACACTCATCGAGCTGAGCCAGGTAGGTGGCGGTGTGCCGGCCAAGACGGCGTTGCTCATGGGCGGTACCGGATTGAGTCCGTTACCCTGGCCGGGCTTCCAGCCGCTGGCTGACAGCTTCATCAGCCTCACTCATCCGTCCTATGCTGCGCAGTTCCTGGTGACGCCGTCCAAGATGTTCCCCATCACCGGGCCCACCAGCCTGACGTTCGATGCCTCGCTCGCCGAGGGAATGCAGCGACTCAATACCGCGATCATGGACCTGCATGCAGCGGGGAAAGACACCGTCGTCTTCGGCGTTTCCCAGAGCGCCACGGTGGCGACGCTGGAAATGCGCTATCTGCGGTCCTTGCCGGCCGCGTTGCGTCCGGCGACCGACGAGTTGTCCTTCGTGTTGATCGCCAACCCCAACCGACCCGACGGCGGCCTCCTGGCGCGATTCCCCGGCTTGTCGTTGCCGGGCTTCACGTTCAACGGCGCAACACCGGCCGACGTCTATCCCACCGTCGACTACGCCGTCCAGTACGACGGCGCCGCCGACTTCCCGCGGTATCCGCTCAACCTGTTGGCCACGGCCAACGCGCTGGCCGGCTTCGCCTACCTGCACCCCTCGTATTCGCTGTCGGCGGCCCAGTTCGCGTCCGGCATCGTCCAGCCGGTGTCCCCCGACAGCCTGACCACCTACATTCTGATTCCGACCCACGATCTGCCGCTGCTCAATCCGCTGCGCGCCGTCCCGGTCGTGGGAAACCCCCTGGCCGACCTGATCCAGCCGGACCTGCGGGTGCTCATCGAGCTGGGCTACGACCGCAGCGCCTACCAGGATGTGCCGACACCGTTCGGCCTGATCCCGCAGTTCGATCCGGCTGTGGTGGCCGCGCAGCTGCAGCAGGGTGCGGTGCAGGGACTCAGCGACGCACTTGGCGGATTGGGCTTGCCGGCCCGCCTACCGTGACCCGCGGCCCTTGCTGGCGCACCGAGACTGAACCCGTGGCGCCGATACTGCGCACAGATCGCAGCAAATTGCTCGACCCACGCCGCTACCGCAGTCTCGGCGGGCGAGCACAGTGAACTCAGGTGACTCAGCGGATCGACTGCAGGACAACGGCATCGCGCGCGGCCGAGTCAGCCAGCCGGTTGGCCACCGGCAACAGCTCCCCGAGTTGTCGCGGATACACCACCTCACCGGCCGCGACCAGTTCTTCGATATCGTCGGCGTCGCACCAGCGGGCGCCGTGAATGTAGCTGCGCTCCAGCGCGCTTCGCCCGTCCGGCGCCGGCTCAAACCGCCGGGTGCGATAGACGAGGTAGAACTCCTCGCTGTCGATCATTCCCCCGTTGAACTCGAAAACCTCGTCGCGCCGCCAGACCGGACCGATCAGATCCGGCGGCGCCACGTGTAAGCCGGTTTCCTCGGCCAACTCGCGGGCGGCGGCTTCGGCCAACCGCTCGCCCGACCCGACCTCGCCGCCGACGGTGAACCACCACCGGGGCGCATGGGCGACGGCGGGATCCGAGCCACACAACAACAGCACCGCCCCGTTTTCGTCGAGCAGCACCACCCGCGCCGAGGTTCGGTGGTTGAGCTTGTCGCCGGTGTGTCGCTGCGCGTGCGGCCGCTCGGCGATCTCGAAGTAGGTGGGCAGCGGCGCCCTGCCGCCCAGATGGAACAACCGCACCATGCGCCGCTCGGCCAGCACCAGGGTGTCGCTCACCGCATCGTTGTGGAACCGGCGCGCCAGCAACACCCGCGCCTCCGCATCGGCCAACTCGGCCACCAGCGCCGCCGGCACCGACGCCGGGTCGACCAGCGCCAAGGCGGCGGACAGCTCGTTTTCGGCGGTCTCGCGCGCGCTGCGCGGCGCGCGCTCGGCAGCATCGGCCAGCGCCGCCAACCGGTCGCCCTCGGGTGAGCCGCCATAGGCGTCGATGGCGATGGCACGGGCCACCACCGCGCGCCGCGCCAGCGCGCTGTCCAGTGCCTGCCAGGACAGGTCGTAACGGACGTTGAGCCGGTCCAGCCGATTTGCCCGCTGATATCCCCAGGCGGCGAAGACCACCAGGACCAGGAACAGCACTGCGACGACGGCCCCCAGCAGCCACTCCATCAGCTGGCCACCTGAACCTTGACGCCCGCCCCGGCGACCGTCTCGTAGACCCGCATGATCTGGCTGGCCACCACCGACCAGTCATAGCGGTGTACCGCCTCACTGCCGGCGGCGACGTAACGCCGGCGCAGCGCGTCGTCCTCCAGCACCGAGATCAACGCCTGGGCCAGCGCATCGCCGTCTTCAACCGGGACCAGCGCCCCCAGCTCGCCGTCCTGCAGTACCCGCCGGAAGGCGTCCAGGTCGCTGGCCACCACCGCGGTGCCGGCGGCCATCGCTTCCACCAGCACGATGCCGAAACTCTCACCGCCGGTGTTGGGTGCGCAGTACACGTCCGCGCTGCGCATCGCCGAGGCCTTGCCCGCATCGTCCACCTGGCCCAGAAACGTCAGATGATCGACGAATTCAGTTGCCTGACTTCGTAATTCGTCTTCGTCGCCGCGGCCCACGATCAGCAGCTGCAGATCGGGAAACCGCTGCAGCAAGACGGGCATGGCGGCCAGCAGCGTCGCGACGCCCTTGCGCGGCTCGTCGTATCGCCCCAGGAACAACACCGTCTTACCCGGCCGGGGGTATCCCTCCAGCAGGGGTGCCGAAGCGAAGGAGTCGACGTCGACGCCGTTGGGGATCTCCACCGCGTCCGACCCCACCGACTCCATCTGCCAGCGCCGCGCCAGGTCGGAGACCGCGATCCGGCCGACGATCTTCTCGAACCGGGGCCGCAGCATGCCGCCCAGCACCGACATCGCCACCGACCTGGTGGTCGACGTGTGAAACGTCGCCACGATGGGGCCCTCGGCGATGTCGAGAGCCAGCAGTGACAGGCTCGGGGCGCCCGGCTCATGCAGGTGCAGCACGTCGAAATCGCCGTCGGCGAGCCACTTCTTCACCTTGCGGTAGGTGACCGGGCCGAACCGCAGCCGGGCAACCGAACCGTTGTAGGGAATGGGGACCGCCCGGCCGGCGGAGACGACGTAGTCGGGCAGGGAGGTCTCCGAGGACACCGGCGCCAGCACGCTGACCTGGTGTCCCCGCGCCTCCATGACATCGGCCAGCTGCAACACGTGCGATTGCACCCCGCCGGGCACATCGAACGAGTAGGGGCAGACCATCCCGATCCGCATCAGCCGTCCTTCAACCAGGCCTGCCGTTCGTCCGACAGATCCTCCAGCCACTGCGGTTGCAGCATGTGCCAGTCTGCGGGATGGGCCGCGATATTTCGCGCGAACTCGTCGGCGAGCGCCTGGGTGATGGCGCGCACGTCACCGCTGCTGCAGTCCAGCGGCTCTTGCATGTTGCATTCCCAGCCGTCGCCGGAGAACCAGCAGTGCGAGGGGAGCAACGCGGCACCGGTGGCGATCGCGAGCTTGGCCGGCCCGGCGGGCATCCGGGTGGGTTCGCCGAAGAAGTCGACTTCGACGCCGGTGCGGGTCAAGTCGCGCTCGGCCATCAGGGCCACGATCTGGTTGTCCCGCAGCCGGTCGCACAACACCTCGAAGGGCGGCCGGGCGCCACCGGAATGCGGAATCACTTCGAAGCCCAAGGTTTCGCGGTACTCGATGAAGCGCCGATACAGCGATTCCGGTTTCAGGCGTTCGGCCACGGTGGCGAAGGTCTGGTGGGTCTGCGCCAGCCATACGCCGTTCATGTCCCAGTTGCCGCTGTGCGGCAGTGCCAGCACGACGCCGCGGCCGGCGGCCAGCGCCGCGTTGAGATTGTCCTGACCATGGGTGCCGCTGTCGAGCCGGCGGGTCAGCTCGCGCAGATCCATGGTCGGCAGCCGGAACGCTTCCCGCCAGTACCGGGCGTAGGACGCCAGCGACGCGCGCATCAGCGAATCCGGCACCGCGGCCGGCCGTACCCCGATCACGCGCGCCAGGTTCTTGCGCAACTGCTCCGGCCCGCCGTTGCGTGCCGCGTAGCGGGCACCGGCCTCGAAAGCGTTGCGCGCCGCGAACTCCGGGATCACCCGCACCGCTCTCCAGCCGGTCGCATAAGCCCAGTCGGTGGCCCTGCCGGTCAACAGGTCGCGCGGCCGGCCGCGCAGTTTGAGGCCTACTGACGGCGGTATCACTGGTCACCCTTACCCGGAATGGGGATACGGTCGACGGCCCCCGGGGAGGTTCGCACCGCATACAACCGTTGCCCGCAGGTGACCACGCTCAGCACGGCCAACAGCCACATGCCGATCGGCAGCGCCGGGGGCCAGGCCATCGAGATTCCCGCGCCGCTCAGCACGATGATCAGCCGCTCCGGCCGCTCGATGAAGCCGCCGTCGCCACGCAGTCCGCTGGCTTCGGCACGCGCCTTGATGTAGGAGATCACCTGCGAGGTGACCAGGCAGATCAGGGTCGCTGCGGTCAGCGGCTTGTCGTGCATGTGGAAGGCGATCCACCACGCCAGTCCGCAGAACACCGCGCCGTCGCTGACGCGGTCGCAGGTGGCGTCGAGCACCGAACCGAAGCGGGTACCGCCGCCACGCTCGCGTGCCATGGCCCCGTCGGCCATGTCGAAGAGCGTGAAGAACCAGACCACGCAGCCGCCCAGGAACAGCTTGCCCATCGGAAACAGCGTCAACGCCCCGGCCATCGAACCGACGGTGCCGATGACGGTGACGATGTCCGGCGTCAATCCGATCTTCAACGCAGCCCTGGCCACCGGGTCGGTGGCCCGGGCGAAGAATGCACGCGACAGGAATGGCAATTTGCTCATGAGTGCCTCACGATTGCCGGACCCACTCGTCGGCCAGCAGCCGTCGCGTCTCGCGCAGCAGCTGAGGTATCACCTTCGAGCCGCCGACGATGGTGATGAAGTTCGCGTCGCCGCCCCACCGTGGCACCACGTGCACGTGCAGGTGCTCGGCCAGCGAGCCGCCCGCCGAGGTGCCCAGGTTCATCCCGACGTTGAAGCCGTGCGGGTGCGACACGTTCTTGATCACGCGGATCGCCTTCTGGGTGAACGCCATCACCTCGGCGCTCTCGGCGTCGCTGAGGTCTTCGAGCTCCGACACCCGCCGGTAGGGCACCACCATCAGGTGACCCGGGTTGTACGGGTACAGGTTGAGCACGGCGTACACGAGTTCGCCGCGAGCGACCACCAGGCCTTCTTCGTCGGACATTTGCGGGATGTCGGTGAACGGCTCGCCGCGACCGGGGGCATCGCGGGTGGCGGGTGCTTCGGCGAGGTAATTCATCCGGTACGGAGTCCACAACCGCTGCAGGTGATCGCGCTGGCCGACGCCGCGGTCGCGGATCGTGTCCTCATCCTCCCGGTCACTCACGGTCGCTCTCCGGAACTTTCACCAGACCGGCTGTGGGCGTTGCGTTCTCGCGGCGGACGAGCCAGTCGACGATGGCCGCCACCGCGTTGTCGCGGGCCACGCCGTTGATCTGGGTGCGGTCCCCGAATCGGAAACTCACCGCACCGGCCGCCACGTCACGGTCACCCGCCAGCAGCATGAACGGCACCTTCTGGTTGGTGTGGTTCACGATCTTCTTCGCCATCCGGTCGTCGCTGGTGTCCACCGCGACCCGCACCCCGTGCGATTTGAGTTGCGCTGCAACGTCTTCGAGATAGGAGATGTGCTCGTCGGCCACCGGGATGCCGACCACCTGCACCGGTGCCAGCCACGCCGGGAACGCGCCCGCGTAGTGCTCGGTCAAGATGCCGAAGAACCGCTCGATGGAGCCGAACAAGGCCCGGTGGATCAGCACCGGACGCTGCCGGGATCCGTCGGCGGCGGTGTATTCCAGCTGGAAGCGGTCCGGCATCGTGAAGTCGACCTGCAGGGTCGACATCTGCCAACTGCGCCCCAGCGCGTCCTTGACCTGCACCGAGATCTTGGGGCCGTAGAACGCCGCGCCACCGGGGTCGGGGACCAGGTCCAGACCGGAGGCCTCGCCGACCTCACGCAGGATCTCGGTGGCCTGCTCCCACACCTCGTCGGAGCCGACGTACTTGTCCGGGTCCTTGGTGGAGAGTTCCAGGTAGTAGTCGTCGAGCCCGTAGTCGGCCAGCAGATCGAGCACGAACCGCAGCACCGAGGTCAGCTCGTCGCGCATCTGGTCGAGGGTGCAGTAGATGTGGGCGTCGTCCTGGGTCATGCCGCGCACCCGGGTCAGACCGTGGATGACGCCGGACTTCTCATACCGGTAGACGCTGCCGAACTCGAAGAGCCGCAACGGCAGTTCACGGTACGACCGGCCGCGCGACCGGTAGATCAGGTGGTGCATCGGGCAGTTCATCGGCTTGAGGTAGTAGTTCTGACCCGGTTTGCGCACGGCGCCGTCCGGTTCGAGCTCGGCGTCGAGGTGCATCGGCGGGTACATCCCGTCGGCGTACCATTCCAGGTGGCCCGACGTGACGTAGAGCTGTTCCTTGGTGATGTGCGGGGTGTTGACGAACTCGTAGTCGGCCTGTTCGTGCCGGCGCCGGGAGTATTCCTCCAGCTCGCGCCGGATGATGCCGCCCTTGGGGTGGAAAACCGCCAGGCCGGAACCGATTTCGTCGGGAAAGCTGAACAAGTCCAGTTCGACGCCCAGCTTGCGGTGGTCGCGGCGTTGCGCCTCGGCGATCAGCTCCAGATGACGGTCGAGTGCCTCCTGCGACTCCCAGGCGGTGCCGTAGATGCGTTGCAGGCTGGCGTTGTTCTGATCACCGCGCCAGTACGCCGCCGAGCTGCGGGTCAGCTTGAACGCCGGGATGTGCTTGGTGGTGGGGATGTGCGGCCCGCGACACAAGTCGCCCCACACCCGTTCGCGGGTGCGCGGGTTGAGGTTGTCATAGGCGGTGAGCTCGTCGCCCCCCACCTCCATGACATCCGGGTCGCCCGACTTGTCGTCGATGAGTTCGAGCTTGAACGGTTCGTTGGCAAGTTCCTCGCGCGCTTCGTCCTTGGACGCGAAGACCCGCCGGTCGAACAGCTGGCCTTCCTTGACAATCTGCCGCATCCGCTTTTCCAGCGCCTCGAGATTCTCCGGCGTGAACGGTTCGGCGACGTCGAAGTCGTAGTAGAAGCCGTCGGTGATGGGCGGGCCGATGCCGAGCTTGGCGTGCGGGAACAGCTCTTGCACGGCCTGGGCCAGCACGTGCGCCGCGGAGTGCCGGATCACGCTGCGCCCGTCGTCGGTGTTCGCCGCCACCGGAGTCACCTCGGTGTCGGCCTCGGGCACCCAGCTCAGGTCACGCAGCTTGCCGTCGGCGTCACGCACCACCACGATCGCATCGGGGGCGCCTCGCCTGGGTAACCCGGCCTCGCCGACCGCAGCCGCCGCGGTAGTCCCGGCAGGAACCCGGATCGGGGCTGCTCGGAAGGGCTGGGCGGGGGCGCTCATCGGGTTGCTCTCCATGACTTCGGCGTGCTCGGGGATATGGCGGAATCGATCGCGACCATGCTATCGGTGTCCACCGAGCCGAGCCCAAGCCCATTGCCCGGAGCCCCATGAGTTGAGCGCGACAGCTCTGGTGGGCAGACGCCTACGTCAGGCGGCCGGCGGCCATTTGTGGTCGGCCAGGCGGGCGTGGTCGGCCCGGGCGGCACGTGGCTGACACACCGGCGCGTGCGGGCGTTCGCCGCGCAACTTTGCCAGCGTGAAGCGATTGTTGTCGCCGTCGTAGAAGATGCGCAGCAAATGGGCGGGGAGATACCCCAACAGCAGAATCGCAATGGTCGTCAGCGCCGTACGGCTACTCACGCGGTGCGCGTTGGTGGTTCGGAGGTAGCGTGTCGCGTAGCGATAGAAATCGCGCGGTGAGTCGCTCACCCGCCGGCCAGACACGCCGGCAACCAACGTGGGTTCGTAGTCGACCTCGAAGTTGTTGATGAACAACGTCAGTGCGAGGTCGATATCTTCGTGCAGTTGATTTTCGGGATCGAGTCGAGTCAGGTGGCGCACGGCGCGCCACGCCGAGGCCCGGACCGCCATATTCGAGCCGAGCAGGAATCGCTGGTTCTTCGCGTTCCGATGGAGTCGGTGCCGGATGGCGCGGTCGAGGCGGAAAACCGCTTCCTGCAAAGGCATGTCGTAATACCGCGCCGGCCCCGTCACCGCGTCCAGATGGGGGTTGTCGAAGAGACGGCGAATCGTCTCGACCCAGTCGGGCGCAATGACGGAGTCGGCGTCGATGCGCCCGATGATGGTGCTACGCACATTGTCGAATCCGCAATTGCGCGTGGGCGCGATGCCCTGATATTCGTCCTGGGCCAGCAAACGCATGTCGACGAGCGGATGGTCGGCCTGGAAACGCCGTACCACATTCTCGGTATTGTCTGTCGACCTGTTGTCGACGACGACGATTTCATCCGGAAGAGACGTCTGGCGAAGGCAGGCTTGGAGACATTTGCCGATGAAGCCCTCCTCGTTGTAGGCGGGGACGACGATCGCCACGGAGAGCACCGATCCCCCGACTGACCGGGATTGACGACCTGCATCGCATGGGACTGCGGTCATGGGCGTGACCCACTATCTCTACTGCCGATATTGCCGATGCCGCCCCAAGCACGGCGGGCAGTGGATGCTCAGCGGGACCAAGAAGCGCTACCCGACGCACTGCGTCCATATTCGCCACTTATGCAACTGTTTGTCAACGAAATTATTGCGATTGCATTTCATCTATGCGGCAGCTCAAGGCTGTCCCGGCTTGAGCCGCACGAACAGCGCGTCGGCCTCGGTCAGCAGGGTGTCCCCGTCTCTGAGCCGGCCGGAGACGAAGATCTTGCGGCCGTCCTCGCTGTCGACTCCCGCGTCGAACTTCAACTGCTTTTCGATCGGCACGATATTGCGGTAGTTGATCTTGAGGTAGGCGGTGCGCTGCCGTCGGCTGCCGGTGAGCACCGACGCCGTCAAACCGAGGACGGTATCGAACAGCATGCCGAGCGAACCGCCGTGCACGGCGCCGTTGCGTCCGAGGTGAAACCGGGCGAACCGGGCCCAGCCCTCGATGCGGCCGTCCTCGGTCCTGTGTGCGTTCATCGGGATGGTCAGGACATTGCCCCGCATCGGCAGGTCCATCCGTCGACCAGACGGCGACTGCCACTCGTCCGCGTCGTACGGGGCCAGCAGCGCCGACAGCGCCTCGAGCCGGTCCGCGGCCTCGGTGATGATCACGTCAGGAGCGTCGACGGCGCGGGCGTGGTCCTGCAGCCTGCGCACCGCCTCAATGAACCGGTGGTAGTCCGGCCCGCCCTTGTCGGTGGGTTCGGGTGGGTTGAATCCACCTCCCGGGTGCGGGGCCCCCTCGTGTGTCATCAGGCCACCGTATTCGAGCGCCCCCGCGTTCGAATGGCGCCGGACGCCGTTGCGCTACCCGGGTTGGCCGGGTGCTCCTGGGCCGCCGGCCTTGCCGTCGGCCCCGGGGCCGTTGGTGCCGCTGGTGCCCGCGCCCGCTTTGCCGCCGGTGCCGAACCCGCCGCCGGTCCCCCCGGCACCCCCGGCACCGCCCGGGCCGGAGCCGGCGTTGGCGCCCTCCTGGCCGAAGAGCAATCCGCGCGAACCACCAAGACCGCCCAGCCCGCTGCCGCCACCGTCGCCGCCCCCG
>NZ_JCALCX010000057.1:0-22964 GCF_059812565.1 Mycobacterium sp. NGS49
CCGGGCGGGCGGGCGGCCAGGGCGGCGAAGGCGGCGGAGGCGGCATCGGGGGCCGGGGCGCTTCCGGCGGCACCAACGGCAACGGCGGGGTCGGGGGCATCGGCGGCGGAGGCGGCAACGGCGGCAGCGGAACACCCGACACCGGCAGCGGCGGCGGCGCCGGCGGCATGGGCGGCACAGGTGGGACTGGCGGCATCGGCGGCTGGCCGGGCGAATTCGGCGACGCCGCGATGGGCGTCGCCGGCACCGGTGGCGCCGGGGGCGCCGGCGGGTCCGGTGGCGTGGGTGCAAACGCCATCGCCGGGTCCGGTAACAGCGGCGGCTACGGCGGCTACGGCGGCTATGGCGGGTACGGGGGCTACGGCGGCAATGGCTTCTTCAGCCCCGGCGGCACCGGCGGCGCGGGCGGTGCCGGCGGGGACGCCGGTCTCGGCGGGCTGGCCGGCAACGGCGTCGATCGGAACTACTCCGGCGATGGCGGCACCGGCGGCACCGGCGGCGGCGGCGGATACGGCGGCGCCGGGCGTATCAACCAGGACGGTTATGCGGGCGGGGCCGGCGGCACGGGTGGCACCGGCGGTGACTCGGTGGGCGGAATAGCCGGAAACGGTGGGGCCGGCGGCGATGGCGGCGGTGGCGGTTATGCCGGCTACGGCGAGGGTCAAGCAGGTGCTGTGGGTGGCGTGGGCGGCACCGGCGGTACCGGTGGTGCCCCCGGGTCGGGCGCCACCCCCGGTGTGGGCGGTAACGGCGGCCAGGGCGGCATGGGCGGACCCGGTGGCCAGGGGGACTACGGCGTGAATGCGGTCGGGTACGCGGGTGGGATGGGCGGCACCGGCGGCGTCGGCGGCAATCCCGGCATCGGCGGCGTCGGCGGCGACGGCGGCACCGGCGGCTACGGCGGTGCCGGCGGCTACGGTGCCGACGGCGACACCGCCGAGGGGTACGCCGGAGGTGTCGGCGGGGCCGGCGGCAACGGCGGCGCGCCCGGCCCCGGCGGTAACGGCGGCGATGGCGGCGGCGGCGGGTACGGCGGAACAGGCGGCTACGGCTACGACGGCGGAGAAGACCAACCCGGCTACACCGGCGGGGCCGGCGGCACCGGCGGCGCCGGTGGCGTCGGCGCATCGGTGGGTGCGGGCGCCGCCAACGGCAACGGCGGGCCCGGCGGGCCGGGCGGAACCGGCGGCCAGGGCGGCCTGGGCGGATACACGGCCACGTACGCCGGAGAGGCGGGCGGGCAGGGGGGTACCGGCGGCACCGGCGGCGTCGGTGGCCTCGCGGGATCCGGCGCGGGCACGGCGGGAACCGTCGGCGCCGGCGGCGTCGGCGGACCTGGCGGCAAGGGCGGCACCGGCGGCACCGGCTACTACAACGCCGACGCGGGGCCCGGCGGCCAGGGCGGTACCGGAGGCACCGGTGGCGCCGGCGCCAGTGGCGTCACGTCCGGCCAGGCCGGCGCGAACGGCGGGAACGGCGGAACCGGGGGCGTCGGCGGGACGGGCGGCACCCCGCCCGGCACCGGCAATGGCGGTGATGGTGGCCAGGGCGGCACCGGGGGAACCGGCGGCGCGGGCGGCGACGGCAAAGCAGCGCCCGGCGGTACCGGTGGCAACGGAGGCCAGGGTGGTGGCGGCGGCGACGGCACTGCGCCCAATGGTCAAACCGGTCCCGGTGGCGGCCCGGGCGCGGACGGTGCGGACGGCCTGAACCTCTAGCCCCGTTGCCGCAATGCCGCTTCGTCGGCGCGGTTGGGAATCCATAACGCCGGTAGCACCCCGGCGGTGCAGACCACCATCAGCAGCGCGATGCTCGGGGCGAAGCCGAAGTCGTCGTTGACGGCGAGCGTCGCCGAAACGCCAAGCGCGCCACCGAAGTTGCGCATCAAGACCAGTAGCGAGGTGGTGGCGCCGAGATCGGCCGGGCCGGCCCTGACCTGCGCCAGCAGCAGCGCGGGCAGCACGCCGAGGGCGGCTGCGACGCCGGCCAGGGTGGCGGCCCCGAACAGCGCCGGAACCGATACCGATGTCAGCAGCGGCACCCCGGCCGCGGCGGCCGCCAGCAGCGCAGCCAGGACCACCGCGCGGGTACCGACCCGCAGTGCCAGCACGGCGCTGACCGAGCCCAGCGTCAGCCACGTGACCGTCAACGGCACTGCCACCAGGCCCGAGTTCAGGTGGCGCGTCAGCCCGTGCGCCAGTTCCGGCAGATAGCTCAGGTAGGAGTACTGCGCGAAACCGATGACCAGTGCGGCCAGCGTGCAGCCGAGGATCACGCGGTCGGCCAGCACTGCCCGCGGGATCAGAGTGTGTGTGTGGGTTCTGGTTCGCCGGACGAACAATCCGACGAATACCGCGCCGGTGACCAGCACCCAGCCGGAAAGCCGTTGCACCCCGAGCAACAGCCCGAACAGTCCGAGCGCGACCAGGACGCTACCCCGGTAGTCGAACGGCGAACGCCTCGTCACGGCAACGGGACCCGTGCGCAACTGTCCCCGCAGCGCCCAGGCCGACACGGCGCAGCACGGCAACACGAACGCGAAGGCCCAGCGCCACGACACGTCGATCAGTACCCCGCCGATCACCGGACCACAGGCGGCCGCCAGCCCATAGGCCACGTTGTACTGCGCCTGCAGACGGGCACGTTCGGCCGGGGTGCAGCGGCCCGCGATGATCGCCTCGCTCAGCGGCACAAGTCCGCCGGCGGCCATTCCCTGCAGGATTCGGCAGGCGACAAGCTCCGCGAGCCCGGATGCGACGCAGGCCAGCGCGGTGCCGAGGGTGAACAGGCCCAACGCCAGCCACATCGGCGCCCGCTCACCGCGCAGGTCCAGCCAGCGGCCCCAGACTGGAATGGTCAGGGTCGAGGACAGCAGGTAAGCCGACACCAGCCACGCCACCCGCGAACCGCCGCCGAACTCGTCACCGATCGACTTCAACAGTGGCACAACGACTGTCGAGTCCAGCACCGAAACGACACCGGTCAGTACCAGGCCCGTGAGCAGACGGCCGCTGACAGGGCTGGCGGCGAGTGTCACGTCGGAAGTATGGGCACATGCGGCGAGCTGGGAGAAGGCCGTGGGGCAGAAATACTGCGATCCGACGACTTCGGCGTCCGGCGATCGGCGGACACCGCACTCCCCCACGATGGTGTCCGGTTCGCCGACAGACATCGCGGTCCGGTGCTGGCACCGTACATAGCACCAACCGACAACGAGGGATGTCAAAGTATGCCCGAGACCACCATCGCCGCAATAGGACGACTCGGCGCCCGGACCGAGTCGACGACGGCCCGCATCGCGGCGATTCTGCGGGACGCCCGCAAGAACCCCGAGGGCCTGCAGTTTGACGACTCCTACTTGCGTGCAACGCTTTCCGGCATCATCTCGGCGCGCGGCCCGTTGCGACTGGTGTTGCCCACCTTCCACGGCAAGTGCCCGAGCCGTCGGCTCACCATCGGCGACCTGCCCGACTACGGCGAGCAGCTGGCCATCCAAACCCTGGCCGAGTTGCACGCGCGGATCGCGGACGTCTACCCCGCCACCGAGCTGTTCCTGCTCAGCGAGGGCCACTTTCACAGCGACGTGCACCTGTTGGGCAGCGATCGGTCCGTCGACGCCTACGCCGAGCGGATTCGGGACATGCTCCGGCCCTACCCCGGCCTGGTACTGCAGGGTGCCGACGACCTGTTGCCTGGACACAGTCACGGCGAACAGCGGGCAATCCTGCTCGATGAGTACAGCCCCGCCGAAGCCGAAATGCGTTGCCTCATGCTGGCCGACGAGCAACTGCTGAGTTTGTACACGGCCTACACCAAGTTGCATCTGAAGCTGATCACCGAGCGGCCCGACCACCAGCTGTCGGGCCGGCAGCAGCGGGCTCGAGCCAAGAATCGCGCGCTGCTGCAACTGCGCAAGTACCTCGGATTCGGCCGCCTGCTCGCCAAGACGTTCGGCGAGGTGCCCTACGTGAAGATGTCCGCGCTGTACAAGTCACCGGCCCAATTCGATCAGCTCGGAATCAATGTGATCAAGGGCAACCACCAGCGCGGCACTACGTCGTTCTTCGCGGTTATCAAGCAGCGCAACGGAATTCACCGGCTTGCGGCAGCTTCGGAGGCGCGGCGCGCGGGCTGCCGGCTGGTAGCGTCGCACCCCTTCCCCTACTTTCAGGAGGCGGCGACACCGTGCGTTGGCACAACGTCATTTTCGACTTCGACGGCGTAGTGGCGGTCAACACCCAATCCGTCGCGTTCGAAGTGCTGTCCGAAGCCATCGCCCGCTATGGGGTCGAACTCTCCACGAACTATCTGTTTCACCGGTACCTGGGCTGGCGGGGCGAGCAGATTCTGGACGACATCGAAGCGGTGCACGGGGTCGGCGTGGACAGGTCCATCCTGGACGCGGTGCGAACCACAATCCACTCCAGGCTGCTTGGTGAAGTGCAGAAGGACCCGACGCTCGACGCTCTGTTGCAGGTGCCGGCCAACAGGTTCATCTGCTCGGTGAACAAGCCGCACTTCATCGAAAGCCTGCTGCACACCATGAAGATCAGCCGATACTTCCCGCCCGAAATGATCTTCGGGGAGCGGGCCGGGTGTCGCTTCAAGCCGCATCCCGACATCTATCTGGCCTGCCTGCGCGAACGCGGACTCGACCCGGAGCGGACCTGCGCGGTCGAGGACAGTGTCGCCGGTGTCCGCGCCGCGCGGGGTGCGGGTCTGCACGTGTACGGGATGGCCAACGGTCTTCCGGTGGAGCTGCGGTCGGCTTACGCCGCCCAGCTCGTCGCGGCAGGGGCGGCCGAGGTCATTGACGACTTCATCGAGATCGCCCGTTGACCGGCTCTGTCGCGGCGCTGGATCTGTCCGGCACCCGCGCCGTCGTGGTCGGCGGCACCAGCGGGATCGGGTTGGCGACCGCGCGTGCGCTGCTGGCACACGGTTGCCAGGTCCGCATCACCGGCCGGGACCCGGCGGTGCTGAAGAGCGCGCTGACCAACCTTGCCCCGTGGGCGACCGCCGTGACCGGACACACCTTCGACATCAACGATCGCGGCGCATCACGGCAATTCCTGGAATCGGTCCAACAGGATTGGGGCACGATCGATTTCCTGGCCAACTGCGCCGGGATCAGCCGACGGGCGGCACCTCAGGACCTCACCGACGAACAGTGGGACGACGTGCTGGCGACCAACCTGTCCAGCCAGTTCAAGTTCGTCCGCGATGCCTATCCACTGCTGCGCGACCACGACCGTGCGGCCCGCGTGGTGCTGATCGGCAGTATGACCTCGCTGTTCGGAACCGCGATCGGCGCCGCCTACGCGGCCAGCAAGGGCGGCGTGGTGCAGCTGGCCCGCAGTCTGGCAGCGGCCTGGGCCACCGACAACATCCTGGTCAACGCCGTCCTGCCAGGATGGGTCCGCACGCCGATGACCGAGGCGGGCCGGCGTAGCCATCCCGACTACTACCGCCGCATCGACGAGCGAATTCCGCTGCGACGCTGGGCAGAGCCCTCCGACATCGCCGATGTCATCCTGTTCCTGTGCAGCGATCTGAGCCGCTACATCACCGGTTCGGCGCTGACCGTCGACGGAGGTTTCAGCGGTGTGTGCTGAGCACGGAGGTCAGCTCCCGGGCCGCACCATCGCGTTCACCTCGCTGCTGTCGTCCGCGGACTACGTCCGCGAGACGTTCGCCCGGCGCGGCGTCACCCTGCTCGATGTCGTCGACGACGAATTGGACTGTCCGCCAGACGACGTCGACCCGCGCGGCATCCTGCGCCGCACCGCCGACACCCGAACCGATGCGATCCGGTACCGCGCGCGCGACCCGGGTCCGGCCGCGGCCGCCCTGGCGGCCGCCCGGCCGGCGTTCGTGTTCTACGGATTCGAGTACGACCTGAGCTCCGCCGACCGACTGGCCGCCCTGGTCTGCCCCGATTTCGCCAACGACCCGGCGACGTCACTGGCACGGGAACGCAAGGACGAGACCGATCGACTGCTGCAGCGGCACGGTTATCCGGTCCCGCGCCAGCTTTCCTTCCGGTTGCACGAGCCGTTGGACGAGCAGCGCCTGGAAGCCCTCGGCGAGACGTTGATCATGAAACCGGTGCATTACGCGGGGACCCACGCCATCGTGCCCCGGAACGGCGTGAGCGACTGGCTGCGGCAGGCGCGGGCCGCCGATCCGGACGCCGCCTACACCGCCCAGGAGTTGCTGATTGACTGGGACGCAGCCGGGATGCAGCAGACCTACAGTATCGACGGCTTCGCCCTGGGCGGCGAATACCATTTCGTGAGCCTGCAGCGCTGGCACAAGTTGGTGCTGGGCGACGGCATGCGCTACTGCTGGGCCGATCAACTCGACGTGGGGGCGGCCGAGCATGCGCCGTTGCTGGCGCATACCCGGGAGTTGCTGACGGTCCTGGGCCACCGGAACGGCTTCTTCCATCCCGAATTCACCGATTCGCCGCGGGGACCGGTGCTGCTCGATCTCAATCCGCGGCTGGCCGGCGCCGGGGGAATGGTCGACCGCATGGTCGGCATCGCCCAGGGCGTCGGCGTGATCGACACATTCGTCGATGTGGCGTTCGGCGAGCCGACACTCACACCCGAGCACCGCCGGCACGTGCGGCTGCTGGCCATCTACGGGCTGCAGGCCGACGAGGTCGATGTCGTCGCGGCACTGCCGAGCGTCCGGGAGATGGTCGGCTCGAGGATCATGGGTTGTCACTTCGTGCTTTTCGCCCACGACGACGCGGCGCGGGTGCGGGCCGACAGCGACTTGTGTTTCCGGCGCTTCATTGCGCCGCGCTATGCGCCCACTCCGGACGGCTTCGGCGCACCAGGGCGATAGCGAATTCCGCGCCGCCTGTTTACCCGTACCCCCAAGGGGTATACACTCGGCAGTGGCACCAACCACCCACTCAGATGAAGGTGATATCGAAATGGCAACTCACGAAGCTGGAACCCTGCTGACCTGTGGCCACGAAGGCTGCGGCTGTCGCGTACGCATCGAGGTCCCTTGCCACTGCGCAGGCGGCGAACCCTACCGTTGCACCTGCGGCGACGACCTCGTCCCCGTGCAGTAACCGGCCCCGCCGGTCGTGCGTCCGGACGTGCCGCTCAGCGCCCGAACGTACGGCCGGCCAGCTCCACCTGTGCGGTCAGTTGCAAGTCCACCGCGCAAGCACCTACTGCCACCGTGTGCCGTCCCGCCGCGATGTGCCAACTCCCGTCCGAGTAGTGCGCCACCAGGCGCGGATCCGCCTCGATGCGCACCCGGCGAGAATGCCCGGGTTCCAGGTCGACCCGGTCAAATCCCAGCAGCCGTAACCGGCTCTCGCCGGGCGCCCCGGCCAGATACAGCTGAGGGATATCGGCCCCGCGGCGCTCACCGGTGTTGACGACGGTGACCGCTGCCCGCACCGTGTCACCGCCGGTCACTTCCAGATCGCGGTATTCAAAGCTGGTGTAGGACAGGCCGTGTCCGAACGCGAACAGCGGAGCCTGTCCGGTTCGGGCGAACCAGCGGTAGCCGACGTCAGCGCCCTCCGAGTAGTCGATGGTGGTCGGCGAACCCAAAGTCGGGCGCGGCGTCTGACCGAGATCGACCGGAAAGCTGATCGGCAGCCGGCCCGACGGATTGACCTGCCCGGTCAGGACTTCCGCGATCGCCCGGCCGCCCTGCTGGCCGGGATACCAGGCCTGGACGATTGCGCCCACCGAGTCACGCCACGGCATCACCACCGGGTTTCCGGTCTCCAGCACCACCACGGTGTTCGGATTGGCCGCGGCGACGGCCGAGATGAGCGCGTCCTGGCCCCACGGGAGCGACAGGTCAGCGCTGTCGAATCCCTCGCCTTCGGCCCGGGTCGCGAAGACGATCGCGACGTCAGCCCGGCTCGCCACGGGCACCGACTCGGCGGGGCTGATGCCCGGGTCGAACTCGATGTGCGCGTGCGGCAGCAGCGTCCTCAGTTCCTCCAGGGGGCTCGACGGCTGCAGGTACAGATTGCGCATGCCCGCCTCCAGGCCCGATCCGCCGATCGGGACCACACCGGCGTAGCCACCGGGCGGAAGAACAGTGCTGGAGCCGAATCCCGCCGGGACGCCGCGGTGGGCGTAGCCGCCGATGACGGCGACGTGGCCGGCGGTAGTCATGGGCAGCACGCCCCGGTTCTGCAGCAGCACGATGCCCTGCCGGGCGACCTCGAGGGCAATGTCGTTGTGCGCGTTGGTGTCCGGATCGGGGGCCGGTTCCCAATTGTCGACTCCGACGGCGAACATCGACCGCAGGATCCGCCGGACCATGTCCGACAACCGCTGCCTGGGCAGACGACCCTCGGCGTAGGCGGCGCGCAGTGGGTCGCCGAACGTCTCCGCCTGCCACAACAGGGCGTCGATCTGGGCGCCGCACTCCTGGTCGAGACCGCTCAGCGCACACTCCCAGCCCGGTGTGCCGCCCCAGTCCGACATCACCCAACCGGGGAAATCCCACGCACCTTTGAGCACGTCGTTGAGCAGGACGGCATTGGCGGCGGCATAGTCGCCGTTGACCTTGTTGTAGGCCGCCATCACCGCGCCGGGCCGGCCGCGTTCGATCGCGAGCTCGAAGGCCAGCAGGTCGGACTCGCGGTGCGCGTCGGGGTCGATGACGGCGTCGAGCCAGTGCCGGTTGGTCTCGTTGCAGTTCAGCGAGAAGTGCTTGACGGTGCAGATGACACCGTGTTGCTGGATCCCGATGATCTGTTCGGCGGCCATCGCGGCGCTCAACAGCGGGTCCTCGGAGAAGTATTCGAAATTGCGGCCGTTGCGCGGGTCGCGCGCGAGGTTCATCGCGCCGGCGAGTTGCACGTTGAACCCGCGGCTGCGTGCCTCGGCGCCGATCACCGAACCCGCGGCCCGGGCCAGCCCGGGGTTGAAGCTGGCCGCCAGGGCCAGCCCGGCCGGCAGCGCCGTGGCCGTATCGCCCGGGCGGAAACCGGGGTTGGTCACCCCGAGCCCGGCGTCGCTCATCCGCAGCGCCGGGACCCCTAACCGGGCTATCCCCGGCACGTACCCCGCGCTCATAGGGACGTCCGGTGGAATCCGCTCGTCGCGCAATGGCCACAGATCCCCGGCGCCCATCACCCCGACCAGCAGCGCAAAGCGCTCGTCGTCGGTCAACGCGGCCTCGACCTCACGCGCCCGGGCGGCGGGGTCCTGCGCAGCGGGGCTCATCGCACTCCCTCTTTCGCGTACACCACTCGCAGTATGTGCCCGAGTTCGGGTCCCATCACCAGTTCGGTCAGCACGCACATCGTCGCCACGAAGTCCGGCCCGTGTTGCGGCGGCACCCGGCACAGGTGATGCGCCACCTCATGCAGTATGACCAGTTCGCGCATCGCCCACGATGCGGTGTCGCGGTCGGGGACGGCGATAGTGCCTGTCCCCGCCCGGTTCTCGTAGTGCGCGGCACTGGCCGCCCGCCTGGCCCGCACCCGGAGCGGCGAGCAGTCCGGCCACTGTCGGCGCACCGCCGGCAGCGCCAGCACATCGTCGACGTAGCGCTGCACCGACGACACCGACGCGAACCGTCCCTCCGACGGCAGCGTCAACTGGGTACCGAAGAACTCGACGACGCGTGATCCGTGCTCGGCGGCACGGTCGAACATGACCCGGACGAATTCCTCAGCCGCATAGACCTTGGCTCGTTGGGAGTCGCGGGTCAACGGCCCAGCGCGGTCCGTGCCCCGGGCAGCTCCGGACTGCTGCCCAGCCGCGCGCGTCGCCCCGCCCGGTCCCCCGCGCGCCGCGCCGCCGACGAGTACCCCGCAGAGGCCCGATTGGCCTGCCAGGTGCCGCGCGCCCGGGAAGCCTCGCGGTAGTGGTCGCGCAGCTCGACTTCCTTGTCCCGCAATGCGAGAGCGGTACCAGGGTCCCGTCTGCGGTCCTTGCTCACTTCCGCTCGGGCCTGCTCGCGGGCCTCGGCCAGCCGTTGACCGACGCGGGCCCCGAACGCCAGCTGAAAATTCAGACGGGCGGTGATGGTGGGCGTCGGCCGGTGCGCGCCGGTGGCGAGGTAGGCGTCGGAGGCCCGGACCATCTGCACCACCAGGCTGGCGTAGAGGGCGTGCGTCGCGTCGATGTCCTCGGCGAATCCGTAGGCGTACAGGAACGTCGAATTCGACGCGATGTCGCAGCGCACGTCATTCGCCGCCGCAATCAGCACGAAAAGCTGCACATAGGTACGCAGGCCGCGGGTGCCCGCCGCGCCGATCGTGATGGTGCGCTGGGTGGGGGCCTGGGCTGCCGAGCGGGTCGCCGAGTGCGAGCGCGCCACCGCGAGATCGATGGAGGAGGCCGTCGCCAGCCGCTGCGCGGCGGTCATGAAAGCCTCGGCCTCGTGCGGGTTGTCGGTGCCTTCGGCCTGACGCAGCAGCGCCGCGATGCGGGACAGCATCTTGTCGTCGGTCATGCGGCCAAACTAGCGCAGCGACACGACAATCCCGCTCGGTGATTCACAGGCGCAGGTTGAGCCAGGACACCACGTCGTCGAGCACCTGATTCTGCTCGGGCTCGTTGAAGACCTCGTGGAACAGCCCGGCGTATTCCTTCAATTCGACATCGGCGGAGCCCACGCATTCCACCAGGCGGCGGCTGCCCTCGATCGGCACCAGCGAGTCGCCGGTGCCGTGCACCACCAGCAACGGGGTCGTCAGTGCCGGGGCTCGCTGCGGCATGGTCTCGCCCACCTGCAGCAATGCCCGCCCCAGCCCGGCCGGCACCTTGCCGTGGTACACCAACGGGTCGGTGTTGTAGGCGTTCACCACCTCGGGGTCACGCGATATCGCGGTGAAGTCGAGCGCCTCCACCGGCAGGCCCGGCGCCACGACGCCCAACACCTTCGCGGCCAGCGCGACCACCCGCGGCACCATGTCCTGCGCGGCGACGGCCGGCGCGGACAACACCATCAGGTCGTAGTTGTCCGGGCGCTCCACCCCGTAGGCGAACACGATGGCGCCGCCCATGCTGTGCCCGAGCACGATGCGGGTCAGGCCAGGGTTCTCCCGGGTCGCGATGCCCGCCAGCGTGTCGAAGTCGCCGGTGAATTCCGACACGTCGCGCACCATCACCCGCTTGCCGCCCGAGCGTCCGTGCCCCCGGTGATCGAGGGCGTAGGTGACGAGTCCGGCCCGGCCCAACCGCTGCGTCACGTGGTCGTAGCGACGGGCGTGTTCACCGAAACCGTGGGCCAGAATGACCACCGCACGGGGCGGGACGTCCGGGGTCCACACGTCATAGACGATGGGTACGCCACGGACGCCGTCGAAAGTGCGTTCAGTGCGGGTGGTAGTCATCACCGGCAGTTTACGTTCTGCGTGGACACTCCTCGAAGCGTGCTGTCGCACCCGCTGCGTAGGCTCGAACGGGTGAGTGTGCTCACCGAAAATTCTGCCTCGAACGCCGGCGGAGATTTCTCCGCCCACGCCGAACCGTACCGGCGCGAACTGCTCGCCCACTGCTACCGGATGACCGGGTCGTTGCACGACGCCGAGGACCTGGTGCAAGAGACCCTGCTGCGGGCCTGGAAGTCATACGACAGGTTCGAGGGCAAGTCCTCGGTTCGCACCTGGCTGCACCGGATCGCCACCAACACCTGCCTCACCGCGCTGGAAGGCCGGCAGCGGCGGCCGCTGCCGACCGGTCTGGGCAACGAACGCTCGGACCCGACGGCCGAGCTGGTCGAGCGTGCCGAGGTCCCCTGGCTGGAGCCGCTACCCGGTGCGCAGGACCCCGCCGACCCCTCGGTGATCGCCGAGTCGCGGGAGTCGGTGCGGTTGGCGTTCGTCGCCGCGCTGCAGCACCTGTCGCCGCGGCAACGGGCGGTGTTGTTGTTGCGCGACGTCCTGCAGTGGAAGGCCGCGGAGGTCGCCGACGCGATCGGAACCACCACCGTGGCGGTCAACAGCCTGCTGCAGCGCGCCCGCACTCAGCTGAATGCGGTGGCCCCCAGCGCCGACGACCGGCTGGCCGCGCCGGACTCGGAACAGGCACAGGATCTGCTGGCCCGCTACGTCGCCGCGTTCGAGGCCTACGACATCGACAGGCTGGTGGATTTGTTCACCGCCGAGGCGATCTGGGAGATGCCGCCCTACACCGGCTGGTACCAGGGCGCGTCGGACATCATCGCGCTCATACACACCCAGTGTCCGGCCGAGTCGCCCGGTGACATGCGAATGATCCCGATCGTCGCCAACGGTCAACCCGGTGCGGCCATGTACATGCGCGCAGGCGATCGGCATGTGCCGTTCCAGCTGCACGTGCTGGACATCCGGCCGGACGGTGTGTCACATGTGGTCGCATTCCTCGACGGCTCGCTGTTCGCCAGGTTCGGCCTGCCGAATTCGCTATGACCACCCCGCCCACCGTCACGCCGGTGTCCGGCCGACCCTCGATCCTGTTGGGCGCCTTCGACATCGGCAGCGTGGGCTACGCGGCGCGGGAGTTCTTCGTCTCTGGCAACGCGTCGTCCTACGCCCCGCAGCGGCCCCTGGGCCCGGACGGAAGGTGGTGCGTCCGGACCACCGGCGCAGCCGAATACACCACTCGAGTGGTAGTAGTCACCCCCGTTGATGCGGCGCGGTTCAACGGTACCGTGCTGGTCGAGTGGCTCAATGTCAGTGGCGGCATCGACGCCCCGGCGGTGTGGATGATGGCGCACCGCGAAGTGATCCGCGCCGGCTACGCCTACGTCATGGTCTCGGCCCAGAAGGTGGGGGTGGACGGGGGCGTGAGCCTGCTCGGCCTCGACATGTCGCTCAAGAGCCAGAACCCCACCCGCTACGGCGCCCTGCGCCACCCGGGAGACCCGTTCGCCTACGACATCTTCTCGCAAGTCGGCGGGCTGGCCCGCGACGGCGCCGGCATCCTGGGCGGTCTGGATCCGCAAAACGTGGTGGCATTGGGCGAATCGCAGTCGGCGATGTTCCTCACCAGCTACATCAATGCCGTCGACCCGCTCGCGCGGAGCTACGACGGGTTTCTGGTGCATTCCCGGTTCGGGCCCGCCGCGCCACTCGACGACGGCTCGATCTTCGACGAGCTGCAATCCCGCAGCGCGCAAGCGGTGAAGTTCCGACCTGACCTGCGGGTCCCGCTGATGACGGTGATCACCGAAACGGACTTGTACGGCGCCGGGCGACAAGGCTATTACGCCGCCCGACAGCCCGACCACGACCTGCTGCGGGTGTGGGAGATCGCCGGCGCCGCGCACGCCGACAATTACACGATCCGGGTAGCGCCCATCGACTCCGGTTCAGCATCAATCGCAGACCTGGTGGCGGCCTATGCGCCCACCGACCACCTGATGGGCCGGCAACTCGACCACTTCATCAACTTCGGGCCGCAACACCACTACGTCGTGCAGGCCGCGCTGGCGGCGCTGACCTCCTGGGTGCGCACCGGGACGGCGCCGCCCACCGGTGCCCCGTTGCGGGTCTCTCAAGCTGAGCCCCCGGAACCGGTGCTGGATGGCAACGGGATAGCCGAGGGCGGGATCCGCACACCGTGGGTGGACGTCCCGATAGCCCGCACCTCCGGTGTCGCCACCGCGGACGGCCCCATGTCCTCGATCTTCGGTCGCGGCGAGCCGTTCGACGACGCCACCTTGCGGCGCCTTTATCCAGGGGGCGCCGCCGAATACCTGCACAACTTCGCCGGTGCGCTCGACTCCGCGATCGCCTCCGGGTTCATCCTGCCTGCCGACCGTGAGGAGATCCTCCAACTCGCGGGCGCCACCTACCCGCGCGGTTAAGGGGAGCCATGCCCGCCACCGTTGACATCCGGCGCGCAGCCGACCGGGCCGTCACGACCACGCCGTGGCTGCAGTCCCGGCATTCGTTCGCCTTCGGCGACCATTACGAGCCGGACAACACCCATTTCGGGCTGTTGATGGTGAACAACGACGACATCGTCGCGCCCCGAACGGGTTTCGACAGCCACCCGCACCGGGACATGGAGATCGTCACCTGGGTTCTGGAAGGTGAACTGACACACCAGGATTCCACCGGCAACCACGGCGTCATCTATCCCGGGCTGGCCCAGCGCATGTCGGCCGGTAGCGGCATAGTGCACTCGGAGAAGAACGGTTCCGCCACCCGGCCAGTGCATTTCGTGCAGATGTGGGTCATCCCGGATCAGACCGGCATCACCCCGGGCTACCAGCAGCACGACATCGGCGACCGGCTGGACGAGCGCGCCCTGGTACCCGTCGCCTCCGGCGTCCCGGGCAACGATGCCTTGCTCACCCTGCACAACCGGGCCGCAACGCTGCACTGCGCCCGACTGCGCGGTGGCGACACCGTCGACTTGCCCGCGGCACCGTTCCTGCACGTGTTCGTCGCCCACGGCGACCTCACCCTCGAGGACGCCGGCGCTGTGACCACCGGAGACGCGGCCCGGCTGACCGATACCGGCGGCCGGCGACTCACCGCGCGGCAGCCTTCCGAAGTGCTCGTCTGGGAGATGCACGCGAAGCTGGGCGGCTGACCGACACACTAGAGTGGGCTCGACAGACAGGAGCCCCCATGTCTCAGAAGCACGCCAAGCATGCAGCGCCCAAACCGAACCGGAACATCAAGCAGCTTCGCAAGGTGCGGTTCTGGGCGGCGCCGATCCTGATCACACTGGCCCTGATGTCGGCGCTGTCCGCGCTGTATCTCGGCGGCATCTTGAACCCGACCACCAACCTGCGTCATTTCCCGATCGCCGTGGTCAACCAGGACGCCGGCCCCTACGGCAAGCAGATCGCCGACGGCGTGGTAGCCGGGCTGGACAAGGAGAAGTTCGACGTCCGGGTGGTCTCCGCGGCCGAGGCCAGGCAACTGCTGGACCGGGCACAGGCCTACGGGCAGATGGTGATTCCCCCGGGCTTCTCGTCCAAGTTGCGTGACCTCGGCGAGAGCGCGCTGACCGCCAATCGCGCCGAACGGCCGACCATCACCATCTCCACCAACCCGCGGGCCGGCACGCTGGGCTCCAGCATCGCCGGCCAAACCCTGAACCAGGCCGCTGCTGTCGCGAACAGCAAAGTGGGAGAACGACTTTCAGCAGATGTGGCGGCGCAGACCGGGGGCGCGCCACTGGCCGGCGCGTCGGTGCTGGCCCTGACCAGTCCCATCGACATCAAATCGGCGGTATACAACCCGCTGCCCAACGGCACCGGAAATGGGTTGTCGGCCTTCTACTATGCGCTGTTGCTGTTGCTCGCCGGCTTCACCGGCAGCATCGTGGTCAGCACCCTGGTCGACTCGATGCTGGGTTACGTACCAGCCGAATTCGGTCCCGTCTACCGCTTCGCCGAGCAGGTCAACATCTCGCGATTCCGCACGCTGCTGGTCAAGTGGGGGCTGATGGTGATCCTGGCGCTGGCGACGTCGGGTATCTACCTGGCGATAGCCCACGGCCTGGGCATGCCCATCACGCTGGGCTGGCAATTGTGGCTCTACGGAGTGTTCGCCATCAGCGCGGTGGGCATCACGTCGAGTTCGCTGATCGCCGTGCTGGGTTCGATGGGACTGCTCTTCAGCATGCTGATCTTCGTGATCCTCGGTTTGCCGTCGGCCGGTGCGACGGTACCGCTGGAAGCCGTCCCGCCGTTCTTCCGCTGGCTGGCCAAGTTCGAGCCCATGCACCAGGTGTTCCTCGGCGTGCGCTCGCTGCTGTACCTGAACGGCCACGCGGACGCCGGATTGCGCCATGCGTTGATCATGACCGCCATCGGACTGGTGATCGGACTCTTGGTGGGCGGCATCATCACCCGCCTGTACGACCGCAAGGGCTTCCACCGTGTTCCCGGTGCGATCGAACACGCCATCGCCGCCGAGCACCAGGCGCATCACCAACGGGAGAAGGCTCGCGAGGCCGACAGCGAAGCCGAGCCCGCCTCCGACCTCGTCGCCGAGGCGCAGCCCACCGCTGAAAGTACAAGCACGCAAACGTGATTGGAACGCAGCACGGGCGTCACTGGCCTGTTACCAAAGTTGACAGTGTGGCTGATGTGGCTGATGCTGAGGGGGTCGCTTCTCAGATTCTGGCCGAAAGGGCTACCCGTGCTGACGCCAGCTGCCGTCTTGCGCAGAGTCGCGGCAAGCTGTGTCACCCTGGCGTTGTGTGCCACGCTGGCAAGCACCACCGGGCAGCCTGCCGCACACGCCGCTGATGCGCGGGAACTGCTGCAGCAGGCCATCGCCACCACCAAAGGCTCCTACCTGGTTTACAACTTCGGCGGCGGGCATTCCATGCCGCTACTCGACGGCACCGGACGCTGGTACGAGATGAACAACGGCGGCCATCTGATGATCATCAAGCAGGCCGCGACCCGGCTGCAGCCGCACCTGCTGGTGGACACCCACAAGGGCGACCAGGCCCGCTGCGAGAACAACGCCGGCGCCCGCACCGGTGAGGGGCTGTGGCAGGCATCCGAGATCTACCCGCCGCTGCAGGCATGGCAGCGCATGGGCCAACCGACCATCGCCATCAACGCCAACTTCTTCGACGTGCGCGGCCAAAAGGGCGGTTCCTGGCGCGACACCGGATGCAGTTCGCCGCTGGGGGCGTTCGTGGACAACACCCATGGACAGGGTCGCGCCAACCAGGCGGTCACCGGCACCGTCGCCTACCCGGGTAAGCAGGGCCTGTCCGGCGGCAACGAATCGTGGACGTCGCTGACGACGATGATCCTGCCGGTCGGCGGCGCTCCATATGTGTTGCGGCCCAAGGGCAGAGAGGACTACGACCTCGCCACGCCGGTGGTCGAGGACCTGCTGAACAAGAATGCCAAGTTCGTCGCGGTGGCCGGCATCGGGCTGCTCTCCCCCGGTAACACCGGTCAGCTGCACGACGGGGGACCCAGCGCGGCACGCACCGCCCTGGCCTACTCGAAGCAGAAGGACGAGATGTACATCTTCGAGGGCGGCAGCTACACCCCCGACAACATTCAGGACCTGTTCCGCGGCCTGGGCAGCGATACGGCGATATTGCTCGACGGCGGCGGTTCGTCGGCGATCGTGCTGCGCCGCGACACCGGAGGCATGTGGGCCGGAGCCGGGGCGCCCAAGGGTTCGTGCGACACCCGCCAGGTGCTGTGCGACTCCCGCGAACGGGCACTGCCCAGCTGGCTCGCGTTCAATTGAGACCGGCTACAGCTGCGGAGTCACATCCAGCGACGTGATGGTCGTCATCCGCGTCACCAACCAGCGGTCGCCCTCGCGCTTCATCGTCATCCGGTACGACAAGTACTGCAGCGAGGGGATGTTCTTCTTCAGCGGGGTGGTGGCGGTGGTGTTGGTGTACACGATGACCACCGCATTCGGGCCGTCGAGCGACTCGACCGCCACGCCGGTGACCTCGGTCGAGTTGGTGATCTTCAACTGCTTGTTCGGGCCGACGACCTTCTCTTCGACGAATTTCCGGTATTGGGCACCGAAGTCGCCGGTGAGGTATCGGCCCGCGCGATCGGCCAGGGTGTCCATGTTCTCCGGCGTGTAACTCCACAACGTGGTGATCGCGTTCGCCGCCGAGCGCGCCACCTTCAGCTTCACTTCGATGGTGGCCCGCTCCGACAGGTACGGCTGCACCATCGCGGCCGCAAAGGCCGAGGAGCCGACGAACAACGCGGCGACGAGCGCCACCACCACGGCGGCCAGCCGGCCGCGGTTTCGCTTCTTCTTCGGTTTGGCCGGCTCAACCGTTTCGGCCGACTCGTCCGGCTCGGCCGACTCGCCGGCGGCCTCGGTTTCGGCGGACTCGGTTTCGGCGGACTCGGAATCCGGCTTGGACTCGGACTCCCCGGCGGCGTCGGCGCTCTCGGAGTCGGCCTGGCTTTCCTCGGTTTCGGTCTCTTCCCGGGCCTCGTCGGTCAAAGCACCTGCTGCAGGTTGCTGATCTTCCACTGATTCCCTTCCTGCGTAGCGGTCGCCGACCAACGGTTGGTGTTCTCGATGACCTGTTTACCGTCCGGCGACTTGGAGGTGACGTCAGTAGCCACCAGCACCGTCACACTGCCGTCGTCGTTCCACCGTTCCACACCGGCCTCCAGCACCGTCCCGGTCGAACGCTCCGCGCGGGCAACCTGGAACAGGATTTCGTTGGCCTTGTCGGTGTACTGCTTGGCGAAGTCACCCGTCGCCTGTGCCATCACCCGTTCGATGTACTCGTTGGCGTGGAAGGGATCGATCGAGGTGAAGCCCGTCATGAACCACTTGACGTAGTTCACCGCCTGGGTTTCGCGCTCCGCGACACGGTCCCGCGAGTGATGGTTGACCAGCATGAAAGCCGAGCCGGCGATCGCCGCAACCATCACCAGCGCCGCGATCGACGAAATCAGCGGCAATGCCCACCGCCTCGGCGGTATGGCCTGCGGGACGAGGAGCGAGTCCTGCCCCGGTTCGAACTTGCGCCGCGGACTCATTTGCCCTCACCCGCAGCGGGTTTCGGTTTGGCCAGCACGGTGAGGCCGTCGACCAGCCAGCGGCCGTCGCCGCTCTGGATGAAATTCACCCGCACGCTCGCGGTGATGTAACGGACGTCGGGCCCATCGCCGCGACGGCCCTGCAGGAACAGCAGCATCGTCGCGCTGTGCGGTGTCGCCGCCAGGATCGAGTTGGTCGAACCCCAGTACTCGTTGATGACCGGGTGCCCCTTCTGGACCACATCCTGCTGAGCGGCCAGGTCACGGCGGTATCTGTCGGTGGTCAGATTGAGGGCACGGGCGAAATCCTCCCGCAGGGTCTTCGGGTCGTAGGTCAGCATCTGGGCAACGATCTTCGGTCCCTGCGTGGACACCTCGGCGCGCGCCCGGTCGGTTGCGCGAGCCTGGTGGTAGACGACGCCATAGCCGACGCCTGCACCGCCCAGACATAGCGCGGCCGCACTCACCAGCGCCACCGCCGTCCACTTGCGCACCTTGTCGGCCCGCTCGTGCGGTACCACGCGCAGCACCTCGGTCCTCACCAGCATGTCCGCGAACGTGCGACGCTGGGAATCCCACAGCGGCCACAACCAGCCCACCAGCAGCGCCGCCGTGTCGACTAGGTGAGCCACCTCGCGCAACAGCAGCCACCACGGACTGATCTCCTTGCCGTCCCGGCGTGCCACCGCGATGCCGAACTGCGCGCGGCCCAGGCTCCAACCGGTGACGGTCGGCAGTAGCAGGCGGTTGACGAGCACCGCCAGGACGGCGAGGGCGCAGGCGACCATGCACACCCACCACCACGCGCGATAAGGCGGCAGCGTGAACGACACCAGCGCCATCGTGATCGCCACGGCGAGGCCGGCGAGCGCGTCCACGGCGAACGCCGCGACGCGCAAATGCCAAGGAGCCAAGGCCTTCTCGGGGAGGTCCTGGGCGGCGTCCGTGGTCTGGATCTGGTCGACCACCACCGTCACTTCGTCACCTGGTCGAGCTTCGAGATCTTGTAGGTGCCGTCGGTCGGCGCCATTCGCACCCGCAGGCGATAACCCGTCTCCTGGTTCTGCTGCTGGTCATTGGAGACGCTGATACGCAGTGCGACGAGCACGTCGATCGAGCCGTCCGGATTGTCGCGCTCGACGGCGGCACGCATGTCGGACACCTTGAGGTGCACGTTCGCGGCCTGGTAGGCCTGCACCAGCATGCTGCTGTAGAGCAGCGCCTGGGTGCGGTACTGGTCGGTGCCGCAGTCGACGATCTTCTGCTCGCTGGCGGCCATGCTGCTGGTGTCCGGCGCCTGGGTCGCGGCGACACAGTCCTTGGCCACGTTCAGCGCCGCAGCCTCGTTGCGCTGCAAAGAGGCGATGTCCTGGTGGGACCGCAGCGCGTAGTAGCCGCCGCCGGCGATGCACCCGGCCATGATCAGCAGCACGGCCGCGATGGCGACCAGCCACCCACGGCCCACGCGCGACCTGCCCCGTTCGACGCCCGGTTCCTCCGCAGTCTCGGACTGGGAGTCCTCGCCATCATCGGTCGGGTCGGCTCCGCCCTCGGACCCCTGCGGATCCTCGGCCGTCACCACGCTGCCGGTCGGGTCGGCTCCGCCCTCGGATCCCTGCGGATCCTCGGCCGTCACCACGCTGCCGGTCGGGTCGGCTCCGCCCTCGGATCCCTGCGGATCCTCGGCCGTCACCTCCGTGCCCAGTGATTCGTCCTTGTCGATGGGGTTCAGCCGGCCGGCGCCAGCATCTCCTTCCATCCGTCGTCTCCTGTTTTGGTTGAGTTTGCGACGGAGTATTTGACCCCGTCGGGCCCTACCAGCTCACCACTCTGCGGACTGTAGACCGCAGAGGGGGGCCCGCCCGGAGTGTAGACGCAGGGGTTGGGCTGTTGTCCGTTGCACTGCACCGCACCCGTTCCGGGACGCGTCAGCGGGTCGCTGATCGGCGGTGGTGTTGTGCCGCCCGGTGGCAGCCGGTCGGCCGGCAGCGGGTTGATGCCGTTGTTCACCGACGGCGCGGGGACCACCATGCCCGGTTTCACCGGCTGATCACAGCGTGCGGCCGGAGCCGGGCAGGTCAGCAGCTGGTTCGGGTCGCCGTACCAGGGGTTGGTACCCGCCGGTTCGTACGGTTTGGTGCTGCGGCATTCACGCGGCGTGGCGGCCCGCTTACCCGGCACGTCCACACACGGGATGTTCCGTGAGCCACGGACGCTGTTGGACGGCGTGTCCATCGGGATCTTGCAGTACGTCCCGACCGGCAACGGCTCCACGCTCGTGTCGGCAAAGGACCGCCACTGCTCGGCCGGGATGAAGCCGGTCAGACACGGCGGCGGCTGGTTGATCGCCAGCGCCAGGTCCAGGGCCGCCATGTTCGGGAACGGCGCGGCCACGGTCTGAGCGATCGACGCACCCTGCGGCAGGAACACCAGCACCTGTTCGAGGCCCTTGTGGTACCGCTTGAGCATCTCGAACACGACCTCGAGGTTGGCCAGCGTCTGCGGCAGCGAATCCCGCACGTCGGTGAACACCTCGTTCACCTGGTCGGCCGTCGGAGCGGCCTGGGTCAGGATGCTGCGAAGGTGCTGGTCCTCTTGCGCGCTCTGTGCCGCCAAGGTGTTCAGGTTGCGTGCCCAGCGCTCGATGGCGTTGCCAGAGTCGACCTGGCTCTGCAGGACGGGCCCGGAATTCTGGATGATGTCGTTGACGTCGTTGATCTGGGTGCGGAAATCGCCCACGATCGCCTGGGTGGCGTCGACCAGCCGCTGCAGGGCCGGGCCCAGACCGCCGACCGCCAGCGCCGTCTCATCCAGCAGCTTCGGAATCTTCTCCTTGGGCAGCACCTCTAGGCCACGATTGGCCGTGTCCAACGCCGGCCCGATCTCGCTGGGCACCGTGCCCTTGGTGATGGTCTGTCCCGAGGCGAAGTACTTCCCCGGATTGCCGTTCGACACCAGGTCCAGATACTGCTCACCGACCGCCGACACCGAGTGCACGTTCGCGGTGGCGTCGACCGGGATCTTGTAGCGGCTGTCGATGCTCAACATCGCCTTCGCCCCCCACGGGGTCGGTTCCACCTCGGTGACCTTGCCGATGGTGATGCCACGGTAGGTCACGTTCGCCGTCGGGTACAGACCGCCCGAGGCGGGCAGGTTGGCGGTGAGCTCGTAGCGCCCGATCCCGACCAGGGTGGGAATCTGCAGGTAGTAGACGCCCAGCACCGACAGCGCTATCACCGTGAGCGTCAGGAACAGCCACAACTGGCGCCTGATAAAGGGTGTCAGCATTGGCCTCGCTCCGCCCTTTCCACCAGCGGCCCGCCCGGCGCGTCGTTCGGATTCGACGTGTAGCGAACATCGGGGATCATGGTTTCGGGGTCACGCCCGAACGACTGCTCGAGCGCCCGCAGCGCACCGGAGAACCCGGTACCGGTCAGCACCGCGTTGTCCACGGCGCTGTAGGTGACGTCCAGCGTGGCCGACACGTTCTGGTAGTCGCCGCGGAAGATCTTCGGCACCGCGTCGATGTCGAACGGCTGCGTCAGGATCAGCTTCAGCGCGCCGATCAGGTACGGCGAGCCGCGGCCGAGTTCCCGCAGCGGGCACTGCAGCGCCTGCAGGTCGGTGTTCAGCGGCCCGCGTGCTTCCGACAGGTACTGGTCCGCGGCACCGCTGAGCCGGCCTACCGAGTCGACCGCATTGATCAGCAGGTTCTTGGTATCGGCGAAGTGCTTGATGAGCGGCGGGAAATCGGTCAGCACGCGCTCCAGCACGTCGTTGCGGTTCCCGACGTAGGTCAGCAGGCGGTTCGTCGAGTCGATGGCGTGGGTGATGTCATTGCGCTGCTCGTTGAGCTGGCGGGTGAAGGTGTCCAGCCGGTTGAGGAAGCCGCGGATCTGTTCCCCGCGACCGTGGAAGATCGCGTAGATCTCGTCCTGCAGCACCTCGAGGTTCGGGATACCGCCACCGCGCAGGATCAGCGAGATGACCGCCAGCGTCTGCTCGATGTTCGGGTAGGCCGACGAGTTCTTCAGCGGGATGGTGTCGCCGTTGCGCAGCAGTTCCGTCGAGGCGTTCTCCGGCGAGATCAACTCGACGTGCTGCGACCCGAGCAAGCTGGTCTGGCCGATCTTCAGCAGGGCGTTCTTGGGGAGCTTGGTGTCCTTCTTCAACCCCAGGGTCAGGGTCGCGATCCAGTTCTTCAGCTCGATCTTGCGAATCGAACCGACCTCGACGTCGGCCACCATCACCTTGCTGTTGCCGTTGATGGCCAGGGTGTCCGGCACCTGGGCATACACGGTGTACGCGTCGCTGCCACTGCCCGGCGCCCCGGGAATCGCGACCTGGGAGATGCCTTTCCAGCCACAGGAACTCATCATCAGGGCGGCGACAAGCAGCACCAGCCCCTGCCAGGTCCCACGGCGGACCTTGCCCAGCATCCCTATCACTGACCCCCTCCTACCTCAGCCGGCAGCGGCGCACCGACCGCTGCGGCCGGTCCGGGTGCCGCC
>NZ_JCALCX010000058.1:0-22780 GCF_059812565.1 Mycobacterium sp. NGS49
ACAGGCAATCACGCCCGTCGCCGAATGGGAAATACCTGCACGGCATGGACCTAGTCGAAAGAGTTATAGGCAGGCCAAGCCCGCGGCGCGTCTTTGCAGCCCAGAGAAGAAGACTGCCGCGGTACAGATCCCAACATTTAACAAAAATTCGGGCTAGCGACTCAGGGGCGCTCCGCTCCTCCGTGGTGGACGAAAATTTTCCTGTCAGCTGCGGTTAGCGGGTGGTTGCGCCCAACCAACTCCGAGATGATGCTGAAGGGTGTTTCGGTCGACCCCGGTCGGACTATGTTGCTGATGAGCCCGCAGGCTAGCGTGGGGCGGAGGGCACAACCCTGTCCACGGGAACCGTGGAATGTTGCCTTCGAGCACGAGTGTCAGATTCCTCTTTCACCCCGCTCTCCCCGAAACACTCTCCATTGCAGCGGAATTCGAGTATTCACGAGCCAGTGATGGATGATGGAAGTGCTCCATGCGCGGTGCGCGAGGATTGACTGTTCGAAGAGGGACGCGAAGGTCTGCGTGCGGATCCAGGGCCAGCGCGGACGCGTGAGGTCGGCGATGTTGAGCACCTGGGGTGCCACGACCAGCCAGATTCTGGCGCTGCGTGAGCACCTGATCGGTCAAAAGGTCGGCTGCGTGGTGATCGAGTCGACCAGCGACTGTTGCAAACCGTTTTACTACCTGCTCGACGACGAACTCGACGTGGTGCTGGTCAACGCCGCCGCGGTGCGTAACCTGCCCGGCCGCAAGACCGACGTCTCGGATGCGGCGTGGCTGGCCGATCTGCGCGCCTACGGCCTGGTGAAGGCCTCCTTGGTGCAGCCGGCCCTATCCGGCCGTTGCGGGACCTGACGCAGGCCCGCACGGTGATCACCCGCGAACGCACTCGCGAAGTCCAACGGCTGGAGAAGCTGCTCGAAGCCGCCGGCATCAAACTGTCCTGAGTGGCCACCGACAATCACCGGGTCTCCGGGCGGGCGATGCTCGAAGCGCTGGTCGCCGGCCAACGCGACCCCTTCTGCGCTGGAAACCGCTACCTCAAAGGCGCCCTGGGCATCGCCGCGCTCTCCGCGGCACGCTCGAAGAACGCCTACTTCGCCGCGTAATACAAACGCATCGCCGCCCGCCGCGGACCCATGCCCGCTATCGTCGCCGTCGAACACGCCATTGTCATCGCCGCCTGGAACCTACTCACCAATGGCGACTTCTACCGCGACCACGGCACCGACTATTACACCGCACACCAACCCGCCAAAGCACGCGCCATCCACCAACTCCACGCCCTGGGCTACCGCGTCACCCTCTAACCACTCGCCGACTCGGCCTAACCCACTAACTAACCACGCCGGTCACCGGTTGTGGTCACCCAATTTTCGTGTCAGCCGCCCCACTTGGCGGCTTCGGCCGCGTCGCGGGCCATCATCGCCGTGGTGTTGGCCTCGTGGGTGCTGGCCATCGCCTGGTAGGCGCGCACCAGGTCCTCCATGGCCTGGTTCCACTGCACCTGCCACGCCTGGTAAGTCACCCCGGTGTCACCCTGCCACGCGTTCTGCAAGGCGGCCTGCTCGGCCGAGATGTCGGCGCCTAGGCCTTGCAACGTGCCCGCGTAGCCCGACATGTCCCCGGCGTGGGCGAGCATCGCCGGGTAGTTGTACATGATCTGCGACATGACTATTCCTCTCAGAAGCTGTTGTAGGAGGAGGCGGCGACGGCGTCAGCAGCCACGTACGTACCGGCTGCCTCGCCGAGGTTGGCCTGGGCGGTGTCCAACAGCGTGTTCACCCGGGTGGCTACCTCCACGAATCGGGCATGCGCGGCCTGAAACGCCGCCGCGGATTCGCCCTGGTGAAACGCCTGCGCCGACATGGCAGCCTGCTCGGCCTGACCGATCGTGTGCCGCATCAGTCCCGCCTTGGCGCTGAACGCCGACTGCGAGGACACCAACTGCGGAATATGAGCGTCCAACAAACTCATGAGAGTCCTTTCCTGGATGTGTATGAAAGCTTCGTGCCCTGCGGGTCATCTCGCGGGCTCGGGTTCCCCCTTCCCCAGATCAGCCACCTAACACCCCGTAGGTCGCGGCGGCCGCAGCGTCTCCGGCGAGATAGCTGGCACCGGCCTCACCGACGCCGACTCCGGCACGCCCCAACTCCTCGACACCCTGGGCCGCGACGGCGGTGTGTTCCTGCCCCTGCGTGCTAAACGCAGCCGCGGTCTGCAACGAAACCGGGTCCGCCGCCGCCGGAACCACCGCGGTGATCAACGGCGCCGCGCTGGCATGTGCGGCCGCCAACCTCGCAGTCAGCGCCTCCACCGCGGCGCTGGCACCGGCCAGTCCCTCCGGGACAACTCGCAACGTCATGACTGACTTCCCTCCAGTTGCCTATCACCAAATAGCGCGGCCGCTCCGATCATCGGATTGACCAGTTGCACGTACGTCGGGGTATCGCTGTCGGACAGCAGAATTCCGCGACCGACGGGCAGGCGGTTGAAGCGCTGCCCGCGAATCTTGCCGCTGTACTGCGGGTTACCCGCCAGCATCAGCATGGTGGCCTGCAGATCGTTGAATCTGCGTCGCAGAGGGCTGGTCATCAACCCCCTGCCGCCGATCCCGACGCGCGCCCGCTGACGATCACCCGAAGACCCAGATCGCTCGCCTGACTCAGCAATTCGATCAACGGGCTCCAAGGACGCTGCCCGAGGAAGAGGACGTTGGTGGCGGCCGAGGCCGGAACCTGGCCGACGTCGTCGATGATCAGGTAGTGGGTGTGGCCCTGGTAGCCGCGGGCCAGCTTGGCCGGCGATAGACCCGACGACGGGTGCCGTGACTCGATGATGCGCCCCAGCTGGCGGCGATGCATCGAGTCGACAGCCGTGTTCACCGACACCGTCCAGCCCTCCTCGCGCAGACATTCGACCAATCGCGCGAAACCATGCAAGCCCGTTGGTTAGCGGTAGAATCAACCACTACGAACCCTCAGGATCGAAAGTTGACACCGCGATCCTCGACTGTTTCTCTCCGCAGAGCGACAAATTGGAAGTCGAGCTGGCTTTCGCATTTTCAACCGGCCAGCTCAGCTGGCTGCGGCAGCCATGTCGCTGGCAACATGGGCAAGCGCACCGCTTCGCCTGCATCAACGAAATTCATCGACGCAAATCCGGCAGGCCTCATAATGCGCCCTCGCTCCGGAGTCGCGGCAGCACCCAAAGAGGTTGCACTGTGATCAGATGCCAACACGGAGGACCCGTTGCCCGCTGAAACCGGCGCTAGGGCTGGCACTAGCCGGGTCTCCGCCGTCACCGTATGGTCCTCAGTTACTTCCGCCCTCATTGCTGAGGCACTCAGCAGTCCCGCCCCGGCTAGGCCGGAAGATTCGGCCACGCTAGCCACGTCCGAAAGATACCCGCCGATGCCTACGGGCAAAGCAATCGGCAGCGCAATCGCAGAACTTGCTAGCGACACAGGCGTTGCGATGAGGAGAAAGAGCGGGCTCAAGAGGATTGCCAAGAATCCAAAGACTAGCGCTTCGACGGCGATGATGAAGGGGAGCAGGAAGGCGATGGTTACCGCGAGCACGATGATTCCAAACGCCAACTCCAAAGATACCAAAAGTATCTGGATCAGGATTTCGATGATAAGAGGAAGAGCCCCCACTGCAGCGCCAGCAAACGGAAAAGCAGTCGACGCAACGGAATTGCCCTTGAGCAACGCAGGCGCTGGAGCACTCGGCGGCGAGGAAGCCAACGCCACACCCGAGGCCGCTTGATATACGCCCATGGTGGTTGCTGCCTGGATCCACATACGCAAGTAGTCAGCCTCGTTCACGGCGATCGGAATCGCGTTGATGCCAAAGAAGTTCGTGGCAATCAACACTGCATGGGCCGCATGGTTGGCTGCTAACTCGGCTAGGGTCGGCATGTCCGCCAATGCCACAACGTACGCGGCAGCAGCAGCCTCATGCTGAGCCGCCACTCTCATGTAGTCGGAGCTATTGGTGATCAACCAGCTGACGTAGGGCACATGCGCCGCAATATAGCTCGCCGCGCTCGGACCCTCCCATACCCCGGCTTGCACCAAGCCGAGTAAGGATGTGAGTTCTTGAGCGGCCGAGGCATATTCGGCGCTAAGGGAGGACCATGCCGCCGCTGCTGCATGCAGTGAAGTGGGACCCGGACCCGCGCTCAGCAATGCCGCATGCACTTCCGGTGGCGTGGCCATCCATACCGGCGCAGTCATGCGAGACAGCCAGCATGACGGTCGGCGACCGCCGGTACAGCGCCAACCGCATCGGCCGCAGCGGAGTCAGCGGCGCCGAGTCCGGCCACGGCGTAAAGATCGGGATCGCAACGCCCGCAGTTATGCCAAATGGCCGAAAGCAACTGATGTTTGACGCCGTGTCGCCCCGGCAATGTAGGCCGCTGGCCGGCGCGGCCGCAGGCACTCCGCGGCCGCAATGCGCACACATCGGAGTGATCAGTGATCGCGTTGACAAAGCCGAACGAGTCGTCGCCCGGAGTCTCGGACACATCAAACACACCGATCACATGAAGAACATCGAAGACATACGTAACCGCGGTCGTCATCTCGCGTGCCTTTTCGTTTGGGGATGCCTCGCTTCGGGTTTCATCGTCGGCGACCCTCGCGCAGTTTCTTATTTTGTTGCATTGCAGTCTGAGACGGTACTACCTGTTCGCTATGCCCCCATAGTGCACGTAGATAGTTCGTGCTTGTTGCCTCTTGAATGTGACGTGAGCCGTCGTGGTGGAGCATTAGATCTGTACCCGTGTCGTAGGTTAAACCGCCGCCTTAACAGCGTTCTCTATACAGCGGCCATCGTGCAGAAACCGCTTCAGCCCGGCGGCCCGAGAACTCAGCGCACGCCAAGAGTCCGCCAAAGGCGCCCCCAGCACCGAAAGCAGGCGTGCATAAAACCCGGGGCGGTTCGTAGTCCTGCGGAGAAATGTGATTACCGGTGATTTTATCCTCAGCGATGCCCGCCAGGTGAAGATATTGGCGTGCAAGCTCGAGGAGCCATCATGCGCGAATCAAGACAATTCCAACGACCAGTATGCCTAGTCAACGAAGAGCCCGCATGTCTGGCATGACTGTGCTCAATCATCGGTGTCGGGCGTGAATACCGCATAATCACGGCCAAGAAAAGAGGCAAGAGTGCCACCGTGAGGGTCAGAATCAAAACGCGAGTCGTAAAGCGATCGATGTCTGCCACCTCGTCAGCCATCATTCGAGGCAAGATCTTCAAGTGCTTTCCTTCGGGCCTCTTGCAAACGCAGTTGCAACCCACCGACTTCGGCAACCTGCGGGTGTGATGACTGGACGGAGGTAAATTTCCGATGTAATCAACATACTCAAGACCGCGATGACGCCCCCGAAGACGCAGCAGACTAACCAGAGAGTGTGGGTCGCCGCGACCAGATCGTTGTTTGGGTGCCGAAGCGCGTCACCGGCGAAAGTGCCACACAAGGCAACACCGAGACTCATTCCCACATACCGTGCAGTCACGGCGATCGCGGATGCCGCGCCCGAACGGAACCCGGGCAAAGCGCCGACGACAGAACTTGTTGAAGGGGTTGGCGTCAGCCCGAATCCGACGCCAAAAATTGCTAACCAGCACATCAGTGCCCACGGCGGCGTACTGGCGCTAAGTTGAGTTAAAGCGAGCGAGGCCAGCGCTAGCGCAAGCCCTCCTAGAAGTAGAGGTGGCCGATTACCGAATTTGCTGGCCAATCTACCAGAAATGAGCGGTGCAACTACGATGCTCAAAGAAAGCGGAAGATACATAAGCCCGGTGTGGACAGCGGTGTAGTGTCGTTGAACCTCAAGGTACAACGGCAGAATAAACAATAAGGCCCCGTATGCTGCATAGGTGCTGACGATTATTAAAAGCGCACCGGAAAACTTGACATCCCCGAACCATTTCAGTTCGACCATGGGACGGGGGTGGCGTTGTTCGATGTGGACGAAAGCCAAAAGAGCTAATACCGCGACAACTATCGCGACGATAACGCAAGGATCAAGCCAACTACGCTCAGGACTTTCGATGATGACAAACACCGTTGCCGCAAGAGCGCACGCGGCAAAGACTTGGCCGATAGAGCCTTCTGGCCGCCTCCGCGATGAAAGCGATGACGCTGGAACGTGCCTGTTGACGATTAATAGGGTAACAGCACACAATGGCAACACTATCACGACCAACGCGCGCCATCCCATCGAATCAACGATCTCCCCGCCGAGAATCGGGCCGACGCCGACACCTACGCCTACTGCCGAACTCCATATGCCAATAGCTCGTACTCGATCTCTCGCATCGACGAAAACTTGCGCAATCGTCGAAACCGCGGCCGGACCCAGCATGGCCGCACCACTTGCCTCCAACAGTCGAGCAGCAATGATGAGACTGGGAGAGGGCGCCTGACTGCAGCAGAGCGAGCCAAGAGCAAATATCAGAAGGCCTGAAGTGAACACTCGTCTGGGTCCGAGCCAGTCAGTAGCAGCACCACCTGCAAGCAGCAGGGCCGCAAGCCCCAGACTATAGATTTCGACCATCCACTGTGCCATAGCTGCGGAAGGGTGGAGGTCATCACGGATATGCGGCAAGCCGGTGTTGAAGGCCTGCGCGTCGACGACGGTTATCAGCAGACTGAGCCAGCAAGCAGTCAAAATATGCGACTTTTGTGGCTTATTGTAGCTGCTCGCCGCGTGCTTTCTGCTAATACACGTATGCAAGGCTGCCTCCGCCATCAACTTACTTCACTTTCCGGCGTCTTGAAAAAACAGACCCAGGGGCGATTGGCATTTGGGCATCGGGCAGTTGCGACATTTTTGATGCTATAAGCGTATGAAAGCTTTTTTGTCTTTTCCGAAACGCAAGCTGGAGAGTAAAAGGAGCAGAAGCAACCTAAGTATTTCACCGTAATCCGGAACTTTTCCTCGCATTGATTAGCGCAGCAAATTCCGTCATTACCACGACCGGAAAAGTCTCCAATTAATTGGCCACTGCCGAAACGACAATGAAAGAGATCACTCCATATCCGGTACGAGAACCCGTGCGACCTTCCCGATCGACATTGCCAACCGGACGGTGGATAGCTCTGGGCGCCGCCGCCAACCCCGCCGCCAGTTGGGAGAGCACTTCCCACTCCATCACCCGTATTCATCCCCGGGGTACCGACAGTTTCAAGATCGGTGCTGTGAGGGTGAACTGCCGGATAACCTGCAGGATTGGTGACGGTGCCATTGATTGAGTCGCTACCCGTGCCGGAATCCCCAACTTGCTGCGGCATCACCGGTCCGCATCGAAGCGGGTTTCCTCCAGTTGTATCCGAAGAATGCGCATAAACCCCATTCGGTGCCTCCACACCGGGACCGGCCGGCACCCCTGGGCTGGCTATCCCACCACCGAGCACATCCAGACCAACCGGCACCCGCGGAATCTGTTGAGCGACAGGACTCCCTGTGCCGTCGCCCAATACCCTGGAACAGGGTATCGCGGCTTGAAAGATAGAAGCCGCGGTGTTGGAAATTCCCCGTCCGGAGCCTTGAGGCTGTAAACCTGCAGTTGTCCCCGGGGGCCATACCGGACCTCCGGTCCCACCCTTGGGACGCGGATCACAGGACCCTCCATCAACGGCCCAACCGCGAGCGGACCACCCCGGCCTAACCGTGCCACCACCCGCAGCAGTCCCACCACCAGGGGCAGACCAACCCGGACTAACGGTAGCGCCGGAACGCGGACCATAAGGCAGCGGGCTGGCGCCGGGAAAAGCGGACCCCTGGGGTTGCGCAGCTGCGCCGACAATGCCACTGGAATCAAGCGCCGCAGCTAGAAGACTTTCCGCGTGTGCTACCACAAACGACATGAGATCCCCTTCAACATGCGGCGAATGTTGCGAGCTGTTATGAGTAAATCGGAATGAGAAGGGTTTGAAGCTGGTGCTGCTGTTGAGCTCCGAAAACGTCCCGGTCATCGACTGAACCAGAAATAATGGGACGCTTCGTTGAAATCTTGATCGCGTTGCAAGAATCAACAAAATAGCTTCCGATTACCCTGTCCGCAGGGAGATCGAGGATCGAAGCGACGCTGTCCCTGTGAAACAGATTTGAGCGCAATGCAGCGTGATAGTCCTCAATCGTGGAGAATATAATGTCATACGTCTGTATGCTAATTCCAGCATCTTTGCTGCGGATCACGACCGCGATGTCCAACAGTCGCTTGGTCTGGACTACGTCGCCAGAGACTGGTACATCCCTGATAACCGATATCTTAGACGGGTCGACATCGTCCGGATTGCCCGCATTTCCGATTTGAACGTATTGCGGATCCTCTGTGCGGATAAATCTCCAGTCAGCACCTAGAGCCTCGTAGTAGCTGATCTTGAAGAGTGAATCGGTAATAATTCTCTCATTTTGCAAGAGGTGGAAAAGGGACCACTCGTATGCGTCAGCGGCATCCAGCCGGAACAGCGATCCACTGCGGGGTGAAGCGACGCTTTCCAACCGAGCGATTTCGGCGTCATGTCGTTCCACCAGACGTTCGCGCTGCCGATCAACGGTGCGCAATAGGGCTACAGGTTTCGTTGCATCCGCCTCGATGATGCGGTAGCTCGCAGCCTTGAGCGCGTCAGGGAATTGGCGGCGAATCATCTCGTGGACCGCGATCTTGATTGTCGAGTAGTTTTCAAAGAAAACGGTGTCGCGAGTGCCGCTTGGAACGATTGCGCCAAAACTGCCGTCACCCCGCTGAAAGTCGATGAGATTCGGTGAGAGCGGGTAAGCGATGTTGCCAGCAGTTGAACGACGACCGGGGTAGCCGTAGTGAATGAGATAGTGCGTCACCAGGCTAGCCAAAAGAATGGCAGCCTGACGGGTGGGCGATGTCGTCTCGACGATCATTCCCAATTCGCGGTCACCTTCCGCAATTCCTCGCGCCTCCACCCCATTTCGACCATAAACGAGAATATCGTCAGGTACGGCATCTAGGTCCGAGGGGTCGATGTGAACCAGGGAGATCCGTCGAGCGCCGACGCGGCGCGAACCTTCGAGCTTAATGCTCAATGGCCACGGCTTTCCCGGACGAAGAAAACAACTGCCGCGTATACCGGCGACCGCTGAGTCGCGAGCTAAGAATTCGGTGTGCTGCATTGAAAGCACACCTTCTGGGTAAAACTGTAGCTGAGGGTGCTCCTCTTCGTACAGAGAGTGAGCGGCAATTGAATACGGAGTGCAGGACCGATCTGGGTTTGGAGCCACGAAATAGGCTGCTCCATCCGAGAACACCTCGGCGATGAGGCAGTCCGAAGGCGTGCCGGGGTCGCACGCTAAAGCGCCGCACTCAAGTATGTGACCTACATGGTATGCCAGGCCCGGATCGATATTCTTTCTAATCATGTCTGCCGCGAAGAGAGTGACATCGCAGGAGCGACCTGCGAAGATGAACTGGGCTCCCGAATCTAGAGCGGCAATGATGGGGTGCAGGCCCATCTGGCCGACAATGGTGCTTTCGGCAAGTGTGGTCTCGTCGATGGACGGGCCCGAGCCTATTGAAATCAGGGCTCCAGCGCGGTACTCGGAAATTACAGTTTTAGCATCGATCTCAGAGCTGATAACTGCAACCTTAGCCAAGGAAACACCAAGGTCGCTGAACACTTCTTTAGCAACTTCGATCATCCACTGTAGATTGCGGTCACCTCCAGCCATTCCGCAGCTGCCAAGGATGGCGGGCGCGCCTGTTTCTAACGCAGCTTGGACCACGTTCAGAAAGTCAGTTTTTACGGCCTCTCGCTCGAAATATTGCTGGCCGCTACCTAAGTAGAATGGGCCTGCATCCATCGAGCCTGCATCGCAGACAATCGCGTCAACTCTTCCCTTGATTGCGGCCTGGAGCGATTCGGGCGGGAAGCCATATCCGAGTGCGCCGCAAGGGGAAACCACTCGGTAGATCATGCTTGTCATCTGAATTCCCATGCGCACTGTCGGGTGAGTTGTAGACACCTCAGTACAGCACGCCGCCGTTGTCGGCGAAAATACGCTTTCTGCGTCGGCGTATAGGTCGAAGTTATGGGCACCGCACTTCGAAGGGCCGGCAAAGTGCGTCGTTCTTCATCTGGTTTAGCTCGCGCTTGGTGCGTTGCCGACTGGGAAGGTGACCGTGCTCACTGAAATTCCCCACTGACGCTCATCGAAATTCCCCACCCGTGTGGCTCCGCCGAGAAGGGCGGGCCTCCCTCGATGCTGCTGGTGTCTGACGCCAACAGCTCCACTCGAAGGAGGCCCGCTTTCTCATGCTCACATGGGAGGACGACTTGTAAGTACACGCCCTACGCAAACGTGGTTGGTCAATCTCAGCGATCGCCCGGCACACCGGCCATGACCGCAAGACGGTCCGCAAGTACCTCGCCGGCGACGCCGAACCGGGAGTCCGGGCCCGGCCCTGCCCGGACTCGTTCGACCCGTTCGTCGACTACGTGTCGGCCCGGTTGGCCGAGGACCCGCACTTGTGGGCACGGACCCTGTTCGACGAACTTGGGGGCCTGGGGTTCGGGCTGTCCTATCAGAGCCTGACCCGTAACATCCGTGCGCGGAATCTGCGGCCGACGTGTGAGGCCTGCCGGACGGCAACCGAGCGCCCCAACGCGGTCATCGAGCATCCGCCGGGAGATGAAACCCAACGGGACTGGCTGGAATTGCCTGACCCACCCGAGTTCTGGGGGTGGGGCAAGACCGCGCACCTGCTGGTCGGTTCGCTCGCCTGTTCTGGAAAGTGGCGGGCGGCGTTGTCACCGTCAGAGAATCAGCCGCACTTGGTGGCCGCGCTTGATCGGGTGGTCCGTGGCCACGGCGGGGTGACCCGCTGCTGGCGGTTCGACCGGATGGCCACCGTGTGGGATCCGGGCTCGGGCCGGGTCACCGCATCCTTCGCCGGGGTGGCCAAACATTGCGCGGTGTCGGTGGCGATCTGCCCGCCGCGCCGCGGTAACCGCAAGGGTGTGGTGGAGAAGATCAACCACACTGCCGCGCAACGCTGGTGGCGCACCCTGGCTGATGGGATGACCGTCGAGCAAGCGCAAGCCGACGTGGATCGCTTCGCCCGGGTACGGGTCGATACGAGGCTCCGTGCCACCGCTGACGGCCGATCCTCTGTCGCCGTGGTGGCCCAGAGCGAGCAGCTGTCACCGCTGCCGGCCCGGCCGTATCCGGTGATCGTCACCGAGTCGCGGACCGCGTCGCGCCAAGCGTTGGTGTCCTACCGCGGCAACCGCTACTCGGTGTCACCGGAGCTGGCCGTAGCCCAAGTCAGGGTGAGCCATCCCGTGGGAGGCGACTTCCTCGATATCGCCACCATGAGCGGGATCATCGTGGCCCGGCATCGGATGGCCGCCGACGGGCTCGGGGTGATGATCCGCGACAGCGGACACGTCATCGCCCTCGATACCGCTGCGATGGCCGCCGCGGCCACCGGGCGACCGCACCGCCGCAAGGAACGCATCCCGCCCGGACCTGAGGCGAAAGTTGCTGCCGCACAGCTGCTCCAATTACACGCCGAGACCACCACCTCAGACCAATCCTGCACGCCATCAAACGATTCCACTGTCATCGACCTGTCCGCTTACGAGCGGGCCGCCCAGAACAGGACCGTCCAATGACCCCCGCCGCACGCACCCCGAAGACCACCCCCACCGCCGCCGTTGACAGCGAGTCACCGTCGGCTGCGTCCAGCCGGTATCAACAGCTGCGCTCACACCTGGCCGAGCTCAAACTGCACGCCGCCGCCGAGGCACTTCCCAGCGTGTTGGATCAGGCCACCGCGGAGGGCCTGTCGCTGACCGTGGCCTTGGAACGGCTGCTGGCCGCCGAAGTGGACGCCAGCACCGCCCGACGCCTGGCGGGCCCGTTGCGTTTCGCGTGCCTGCCGACCCCGGCCACACTTGCCGACTTCGACGTCGAAGCCGCCGCTGGTATCGATCGCCCGTTGATCGATGAGCTGGGCACCTGCCGCTACCTGGACTCGGCGACCAACATTCTGTTGATCGGCCCGCCGGGTACGGGCAAGACGCACATGTCGGTCGGATCGGCAAGGGCTGCAGCGCATGCTGGATACCGCACCAACTTCACCACCGCAGCCGATCTGGCCGCCCGCTGCCACCGCGCTGCCATCGAGGGACGCTGGGCCACCACCATGCGCTTCTTCGCCGGACCGACTCTGCTGGTAATTGATGAACTCGGCTATTTGCCGTTGCCGGCCGAAGCGGCCGCGGCGCTGTTTCAGGTTGTCTCCCAACGGTATTTGAAGACCTCGATCGTGATCACCACTAACCGCGGCGTTGGCGCCTGGGGCGACATCCTTGGTGACACCACCGTCGCCGCAGCCATGCTCGACCGCCTATTGCACCGGTCGGTGGTCATCAATCTCGACGGCGAGTCCTACCGGCTACGCGATCACCACGCCGCGGCCGATAGCCTCCGACGCGCCACCACCGGCACCCGCTAACCGATACACTGACCCGGCCATTAGGTGGGGAATTTCGGTGAGCACACCCGGGGACTTCCGATGAGCGCAGTCAAAGGCGCGTCCAAGAGACCGGTTCGCGGCTAAGGCCATCCGCCCAATTCCCGAGGCGACACATGCGGACACAACCCGACCAGCTCACTGGCAGGTCTTCGGACTCGCAGGCGGGCACCGATTCGGTGCACCTACTGGCCATCGCTTCCCGGCCCTTATCGGCGGAGTCACACGGGTGAGCACTTTCGGTGAGCAGAACTGAGCAGTTTCAATGAGCGCCGTCACGAGACAGTCCTCGGATTCACACCGGGTTCCCTCTTACGGCGAACAGACATAAACGGCCGCCGCCTGATGCCGACGACGCAAAGAGTGACGCCAGCAAACCAGCTGCGTCCTTGAGGTTACTTGATGAATGTTTACTCGACCACCCGCCACAGGTCAGTCACAGAAACATTCAGCGCGTGTTGGCATTCGCTGCGCCCACTAAACTAACGTGAAATTCATTGCTGCGCAGGGCGGCCGACGAGTTGGGCACCACGCAAGGCTCCGCTCGCGACGTTGCCGACGACGACGCGTTCAACTATGGCTGCAACGGCTTCAGCCGGTCTAGTTAACGGAATCTCGTCAGAAGACACCATCGAGCCGACTAAATAAACCGCGGGCTCGAGAGGTACCGGCGTCGCTAACCCGGTCCCGCTGAAATCGGTATCCCCCCTGGGCAGCAACGCGATTCGAGAGCCGGTTCGGACAGCCGAAATAATGTCAGAGTAGTTCATTGCCTCAGTCTGCGGCCGGATCGACAGACCCTGGGCGACGAGCGCACGGTTCAGACTCACGCGCAGGACATTGGAGGACGGCGGGAGCACGATCGAGTTGTCGGCCAGGATCGATGCTATCGGCCCATCAATCATCTCGCTGCGGGCAGCAAAGAGGTAGAGGCGTTGGCGGAACAAGGTTCGTCTCATTAACCGTGGTAGGGCATCGGCCTCAAACACCACACCTAAGTCAATCTCACGCTGCGCGATCTCAGTGGCAATCGTCTCGCTCTCGGCACTCTTTAGCACCATTCGCACCTTCGGAAGCGCCTCTGCGCACTCCTTGAGGATGTCAGTGGCAAAGAGCGACGCCATTGTGCTCGACATACCTAGGGCCACAATCCCGGCTGGCTCAGCGGCAGACTCACCGAGCACCATGGGAAGCGCCTCGACCCGCCGCAGGATAGCTAGAGCTTCCCGATACAGCACTTCTCCCTGTGCGGTCGGCCGGACACCGCGGGCGCTTCGCAGCAGCAGGACGGTCCCCAATTCAGCTTCCAACGAGGCAACTTGTTGGCTCAACGAAGGTTGAGCTACGTAAACGAGTTGCGCTGCCCGAGAGAAGCTTCCCGCTTCGACGACGGCAACGAAATAGCTCAGATGACGTAGGTTCAGCATCGACAGCCACTCACCCCTAACGCGTCGGACGGCGCCTCAGAATTCAGAACCGCGAGTCGGCAAAGACGTTCTGAGGAGCCTTCAAGGCCAGCTATCGGCGTTTGGTATAGGGACGTCACGAATGCGTAGTACCGCCGCAGCGTCTTCAAAGCAACAGTATAAGACGGCGAAGGAAAAGCAACCGACAACGATGTAGACGCGGCTGGTCACGGGAAAGGCGCATCGCATGACGAGCGTAATCGAGTATGTCTTGGACCGCCTTCATGAGATCGGTGTATCCGAGGTTTTCGGTGTTCCGGGCGACTACTCGTTCGGCGTTGCCGACGCGATCAGTGATCACCGCAGTATCGACTGGGTCGGCTGCAGTAATGAGCTAAACGCCGCCTATGCGGCAGACGGCTACGCCCGGATAGTCGGTGTGGCCGCAATCAGCACTACCTTCGGCGTCGGTGAACTCAGCGCGATCAACGGCATAGCCGGTGCCTACGCCGAGCATCTGCCGGTATTTCATCTCGTCGGCGTCCCTGACACCGCCACTCAGCGGCGGCGGGCGCTCATGCATCACACGCTCGGGGAAGGCACGTACGACGTCTACCGCCGCATGGCAGAGCCGGTCGTCTGTGCTCAGGCAGTGATAACACCTGCGAATGTCATCGTCGAAACCGAACGCATTATCGCCGCGGCGCTCTACGAACAGCGCCCGGTTTACATGGCTTTTCCGGCAGACCTCGTGAACCGAGAGGTGCAGCTCGCGAAGATTGACCTACCTCCGGTGTCAAGCGACCGCGCGACACTGAGGGCTGCAGTCGATGCGGTGCTTGAGTCGTTGAATGTTTCAAGTGCGGTCGCCCTCCCGGGTATCGCGGCTGGGCGCGGGCGGACACGCGATGCTTTAGAAGCCTTTATCGAGGCCTCCGGTCTGCCGTTCGCCACGACGTTCATGGCCAAGTCGGTGCTTGATGAACAACACCCTTCCTATATCGGCATGTACGCCGGCTCGCTGATCAACGAGCAAGTCAGGAGCTTCGTCGAAACGAGAGATGCGATAATCAACATCGCTTCGCCATTCACTGACTTCAACTCCGGGGCCTTTACGGCAGATCTGGATCCCACGAAGGTAGTCACAATCGGGCGCCACCGCACGGCAGTCGGTGGGGTCGAGTACGTGGGTGTTGAGATGGTTGATCTATTGTGGGAGCTAAGCCGCGCAGTGTCTCGGCGCGAATGGCCCAGTATATCGCCGGAGTCAGCGCCACCGGTGCTGGTTTCGGATCACAACGCCATCACCGCTGAAGTGCTGTACTCGCGATGGACTGACTTCCTCGAACCTGAAGACATCATCGTCGCCGAGACTGGCACCATCTCGATGGGGCTCGCATTCAGCCGGCTTCCTACGGGAGCATCCTTTCACACGCAGAGCCTGTGGGGATCCATTGGTTGGGCCACACCGGCGGCATTCGGAATGGCTGTCGCAGCACCCGAGCGCCGCGTGCTGCTATTTACTGGCGACGGATCACATCAGCTAACCGCCCAGGAAATCAGCCAGTTCGAACGGCGTGGGCTGAGACCGATCGTATTTGTGCTCAATAACGGTGGATTTCTCATTGAGCGTCTGCTGTGCAACTCTCCGACGCGCGAATACAACGACATCGCCGAGTGGAACTACTCGCTGCTGCCCGCTGCGTTAGGGTGTGACAGGTGGTTCGCGGTTCGGGTGACCACTTGCGCCGAGCTGGACGATGCGCTCGCCTTCGCCGCCACCGCCAATGGCGCCTACATCGAAGCAGTAACCGAGACCTACGCGGCTCCGCCTCTCGCTGAACACCTCGGGGTGTCGCTTAAAGCACTCAGGGCGAGCTGAGGGTCCCCCTCGACGGAGCCTCGACCTACGCACCAGCAATCGAGTCGCGCCTCGCCGGCGGCTTCTGCGTAAGCGCAACCGCTCAGGGCGCCTGCAACTACGCCAACATCTGCGAACATTGGCCCAACTTCCGCACCGACACCAGCTACCTACCCGTCTTCGCCGCCCAATGCGCCGACACCGGAACACTGGCCAAAGACGCCGAACAACGCGGCTGGATCAGCGAAGCAGACCGCCACTGCAAGCTCATCGAACGACTCGACGCCGCGATCGCACAGGTCCAAACCGGATGAACGACTTATCATTTCGCGTCGAGCAAGCCTGCATCGATCTCGCCAACAACCACCAGCCCGTCACCTTCACCGCCGTCGCCGACGCCTCGCATGTGTCTCGCGCGACCCTCTACCGTAACCCCACACTCCGCGTCCTCGTCGAACACCACCAACGATCCAGCACACCGGCCAACCCTCTAGACCGCCTCGACGAAGACGTCGCCACTCTCCGCATCGCCCTCAAGAATCTCGCCGAGCAAATCCGCCGCCACGACCAACAAATCCGTCGTCTGAACCGGCTAACCGCCAAACTCTCCACCGGTTAGCCGGATAAGCGTTGGACAACGCGCTGCTGGGACGTCCCCTGATCGGCAACGGCACCAATGGCGCACCCGGCCAGGCGGGTGGTGCCGGAGGATTGCTGTTCGGCAATGGCGGCTACGGGGGCAACGGCCTCAGCGGCCAGCCGGGCGGCAACGGCGGTAGCGCCGGGCTGATCGGCAACGGCGGCAATGGCGGCAACGGCGGCAGCGGCGGATTGCCATAGGGCAATGGTGGATCCGGCGGAATGGGGCACCGGAGCGGCCGGCATTAGCAGTGGCAACGCCATCCTGTTCGGCAACGGAGGCGCAGGCGACCAGGGCGGCACCGGCTCCACCGGGGCCAACGGTGTCAACGCCACCATCAGCAATCAAGCCGGCGCTGGCACCGACGGGATTGACGTTACGAGCCATCGCGACGCCGTTGTCACCAATGCGGGCGACGGCCAGGACGGTGCCTCCGCAGCGGTCGGGGGCACGGGCGGCACGGGCGGCACCGCAACTGCCAACGGTCCCAACGGCAACGCTACGGCCGGCAATGGTGGGGCCGGCGGCGTCGGCGGGATCGGAGCCGGCGGCGACGGCGGAGTGGCTGTTACCAATTCGGTTACTGCCGAGGGAGGTTCAGGAGGAAATGGGACCGTCGGGATCGCGCCCGGTAGTCCCGGTGGCGCCAGCGGCGACGGCGGGAGGGCCACTCGGGCACTGGCGGATCTGCTTTCGGCGTCAATGGCGACGACGGCGGCACCGGCGGCAACGGTGGCCGTGGTGGTGTACTGATCGGCAACGGAGGCGCAGGCGGGGCCAGCGGTACCGGCGGGACCGGAGGCATCGGCGCGGTGGGTGGCCAGGGCGCCGTAGGCGGCACGGGAGGCATTGGTGGGGTCGGAGGCGCCGGCGGCGGATCGGCCTCGGAAAGATCCTTCGGGATCGGTGGCAACGGCAGTGTCGGTCGCAACTGCGGCACCGTCGGTGACGGTGGTAACGGAGGGGCCAGCGGCACCAGCGGCGCGGGGTGGTTCCAGTGAGTTCCTGCTAGGTCAGGACGGTGCCAGCTTCGACAGCGCTCAAGGCGGCACTGGTGGGGCCGGTGGCGCCGGGGGCACGTCCGGCATCGGCAGTGTCGGCGGCAGCGGAACGCTTGCTGATGGTGCCCAAAGGTTGGATGGCACGGCGGGCGGCAACGGCAACGCGGGCCAGAACGGCTAGGTCGTACTCGTCGTGCTACGGGCCACTTGTCCCGACGACGCCCGGGTTAAGAGCGGCATCAGCCGGCCGCGGGCGGGCGCGGCATCACGGTGAGGCGCCGTCCATAGCGGGGCACCACACCGTTAGCACCGCGATTGGACCCGGCAGGCAATCCAGGCACACCCGGCATTCCCGCTTCGACCGGTTCGGCCCCGGGCAGAATTGTGAAGCCACCGACGGGTAGCGCTTTAACCGGTGCACTGGCTGACGCGGCCCAGCTCGGCGGAACTGACAACTGCCCGATCCCCTTCGCCTGTGAAAGTCCGGCTGCGACAACACCGCTCGAGCCCGTTGACCGGACAGCCGCGATCAGCGGAGACAGGCTGGCCGAAAGGGCTTCGCCTAAGCCCCCCGTTGCCCCGGCAGCCGCGGTCTCTGCCGGCCGTAGCGAATTCAGAGTTGCAAAAAACGCCGTGAAGATTGCCACATCGGAGTTCATAATCGATCCCACCGTGTCGACTAGGTCGATGAACTCCTGAAAATCATCAGGTATCAACTGCGGCAACGAGAGTCCGTCGAGCACGGCCGGAACTCTGGTCGTCAACTCGGTGAGTAGCGTCTGCATGGCACCGCTGCCGGCCGCGCCCGCGAGTTGCGGTGGCGGGGTGTACGGCGTCAACCTCGTTGCCAGAGCCGAGTTGGCGGCATAGTTGTACATTGCGGCGGCATCCTGCGCCCACATCTCGGCGTAGGCCATCTCGGTAGCCGCGATCGCCGAGGCGTTCTGCCCGATAATGTTGGTTTCGATGAGGGAGGCCAGCTGGGTGCGGTTAGCAGCGATTGCGACTGGCGGGACGGTGGTCGCATAGGCTTGCTCGAAGGCCGCCACCGCTGCCCTGACCTGTTGGGCGGCCCGCCTTGCCCGAGCGCTGGTGCTCCGCAGCCATGCCACGAAGGGGGCGGCAGCGGCACACATCGCTGAAGATGCTGGGCCCCACCAATATAAGCCTGTCAGGCAAGAAAGCACTTCGCTGTAGCTGTCTGCCGTAGCGGTCAATTCATCAGCCAGACTTTCCCAGGCAGCGACAGCCGCAATCAAAGATCTTGGGCCCGGCCCAGCGTACATCCTGGCGGAATTGACTTCCGGGGGCAGCATCGCATAGTCCATCACTTCATCGACCTCTCAATGCGACTATTGATCGCCTTCGTGCAGTAATGGTGGAGACGGGAAAGAGCTCGCAGCGCGCCGAGCTAGTCCAAAGCCGCTGTTCGCCAGCCACAAAGAGACTCGATGAGGTCGTATTTGCTCCCCGCGATCAACAAAGAGCGCCGATTGCGCGGGCGGCGGCAGCGGGGCGCGAACATGCGGTCCCTCAACCGGAATCGCTCGGTGTTCCTTCGGGGATATCGGCGTTGGGTCCGCAACCAGACGTACAAGACCCGCCCGGCGTCGACGCTGACGCTGCCTGATCTGAATAGGCTTGGGCGGAGAATTGTTTCAGGACCAACTGGAGCCGACAGCGCTATCGGTTTGCGCCATGTTGCTACCCGCGGCCTGAACCTGTTGGCCGTGGGAGTTCGCCTGCTCGTATATCACCTGAAAGTTGCGGCCTAACTGACTAATGAATTCCTGGCAAGCCACCGAACCAGCGCCGCCCCAGAAGTCGCCGGCGGCCAACACATCACGAACGATCGCCTGGTGCTCGGCCTCAAGCGAAGCTGCCTGAGCGCGGATGGTCGCACCGTGAGCATCGACGTCGCCGAACTGATAATTGATGGTCATAGTTTGTTCTCCAAGATGGTGAAGATCCTCGGCGTCAGCGGGCTGCGACCGCTAGCTGCCCAGGATCTGCTGGGATGCCTGCTCTTGCTGTTCGTAGTTGTTTGCGTCGCGGAAGAGTCCGTCGCGCACTGAGTGCAGCATGTTCACAATGTTGCGGAATGCCGTGTTGATCTGGCCCATGGTGTCCAACGACGTCGCTTCGGCCAGACCGCTCCATCCCGCACCCGAAATGTTCTGCGACGATGCCCACATCTTTCGTGCCTCGTCCTCTACCGTCTGGGCATGTGTCTCGAATCGACCCGCCATCGAACGCATCTCGTGCGGATCTGTCATAAACCGGCTTGGCATATGTATGTTTCCTTCCAACTAGCGTGATTGCATTTGTCAGTTCCCTGATGCGTTGTTCGTCTTGGCATCAACCCCTTTGCCGATTAGCCGGCGGATGGCGGCCGCGGCATCACGTATGGCTTCGGAGTCACCCGGAGCGCACTGCTGACGCCATTACCGTTGGATGAGTTGCCTGTCTGACCCACCGGCAGGCCACTGAGCATCTGTCCCGGCACGGCTTTCACGGCACTCCCTGCCGTGGCCAAAGGCAGTGCGCGGGCTGCCGGGGTAACCGTTTGGTTGGCGGCTGCCCACGCCTTCGGCACCGAGAGCTCGCCAACTGAAGCTGCCCGACCGAGAGCCGCTGACATGCCGCCTGCCACGGCAGACGATCCCAGACCACTGCCCATGGAGCCGCCCAGCGGCGTGAACGCGCTGACACCACCTTGGGCCACCAACGCGCCGGCTTTCGTCGCTGCAGGAGCAAAGCCCTTCAGCATTGAGCTCGTGGTGTTGGTCATCGACAATTGCGTGCTCAGCATCGACAACTCGTTGTTGGCTATGGAGACGATGTTGCTGGCCGGTCCTAAGTGTGGAGAGATGGTTTCCCACAAAGACTTTGATCCGGTCAGAGCAGCGCTGGTTACGTTCTGTGCCGATTGAGCGTTCGTAGTCTGCTGACCTGGCAGGGACATTTGTTGCAGCGCCCGCGGCACGCCCGTTATCAACTGATTGGCCGCCAGGCTGTCAACTGCTTCGTCCACCACCGATACCTGTTCGGCTATTCCGCCGGCGTTGGTGACTTCTGGGGCGTCTTCAAATGGAGTCAATGATTGAGTAGCCACCGCCGCAGAAGCGGCATAGCCATACATCGCCGCGGAGTCCTGGGCCCACATTTCACCATATTCCGCTTCGGCGACGGCGATAGCCGGCGTATTTTGCCCAAAAAGGTTGGTGGCAATGAGAATAGCCAGCCGGGAGCGGTTCTCGGCGACGATCACCGGCGGCACCGTCATGGCGTGTGCCGCCTCGAAGGCCGCTGCCACCGTCCTGGCCTGATTGGCCGTCAACTCTGCTTCGGACGCAGTCATTCGCATCCAAGCGACATAGTTCGACGAGGCAGCCGCCATCAAACTTGCGGACGGCCCTATCCAGGGCCCTACCAATAAGCCCCACACGGTCGATTGCAAGGCAGTCGCTGAGATGTGCAAGTCTCCGGCCACACCGTCCCACGCTGCAGCAGCGGTCAAGATCGGGGCGGAACCCGGACCGGTGTACATCCTGGCGGAGTTGATCTCCGGAGGTACTGCGCCAAAGTCCATTTGGCATTCCTCATCTGGCCGCGGCAGCGTTTGCCGCTTCGGTGGTTGCGTAGGAATTGCCGCTAGCGGCCAATGTGGCGACCAGCTGGTCATACACTGCCGTGGCTCTGGCGCTGATCGCCTGATACATTGCCGCGTGCGCGGCGAGTTGCGCCGCGACCAAGGTCGAAACCGGGTCGGCTGCCGGTGGCAATACGGCAGTCGTTGGTGCAGCCGCAGAGGCATTTCCGGTTACCAGTGCTGCACCCAGGGCCCCTAACGTTTCGGACGCGGCCATCAAAGCCGTCGGCTGTGCGGTGACAAAAGGCACATTTACCTCCCAGGCGATTAAACGACTGTCAAGGCACAACCGCGTGGTCGTGTAGCCCTCGATGGCTCACGAGTTCGCCTCAAACCACTTGCCGTGCAGACGAACTGGCGTGTCGTGCCTACAGAAAGTGTTGCCTATAAGAATGGTTTGCGGTAGTACGTATCCGACTATGCCGCCATAGGGCAAGCCTGAGGGGCCGGGGTGGGCCAGGACAGCTGGCTCCGATTCCGACAATCGTTGCCGCAGTTGTCCGTTGACCGGCACTGCAACTATGCGGCCGAATCGGTCATTTCGTCAGCGCAGGCGACGCACCGCTGCTCAAGGCCACTTCACGGCAGTCACCGAACCGCTAGAAACTCTGCGCCGCAACCCATTGCGTTTTGAACTGGTCACCAATGCCGGTGCCCGATCGGCGCTGTGAACAAACCGCGGCTTTTTGACCGGACCTTAGGGCGCCCGGCCTAAACTACGATGGCTTGCCGCGCACACGCGGAATGCCAGTTTCGACGTCACTTCTCCGACGACGTCATACCGGGCTTCAACTCGTCGCCCGGCTGGCTGATCACCTCGATGGCCGCGAGCGGTCCGGGTGCGCCGAGATGTACTCCATGAACCCACTCAAGCCAGCAGTGAAATCTTTGAACAAGCTGGTGCGGAACACAATCGCGTGACCGTGTTCATTGAACACCGCAGGCGGAGGACACCGCATGACGAAGGCGAACAAGAGAGGCAAGACCGCGAACTTGAGGGTGACGATTAAGACGCTCGTCGTAAAGGGGTCAACATCTTCCATCACGTCCCAAGACGTTGGCGCCATCTTCAAGTTTCAGGCTCCTTAGACGGATAACAGCTTTCTTGCAACGGTTTGGTCTCGTAGGTGCCAATTGTGTACGCCGAGCGAGGTAGAGGGTCAGTCTAGGCATGCCGCCGCCGGCACATATCTCCACCGCGCCTTGATCCGCGCAAACCAGAGGCCGTCACCACCGGAAGAAGTCATTGAGAAGCCCTCCGGTGCCGTACCAAGAATGGAACAGATCCTCCCATATCCGGTACCAAAGCCCGTGCCAGCTTCCGGCGCCGCACTGGCCACCGGTGGCAAGATTGCCACTGCCGCCTGGGCTGAGGCCGCCGTCAGTTGGGACAGTCGCACCCCCGCCCGTGCCCGTGTCTGTTGCCGGGCCGACAACGGTGCCTGGATCCGTGCCGGCACCTGGGACGGCATCCGGTTGAGTTACGGGACCGGTATCGGTCGTGTTCGAAGGCACCGAATCGGTTCCATTCGACACGTCTGCCCCGGCCCCGCCCGGTGTGGTCGGTGTGCCGGCCGGACTCGCCGGCGCACCCGTGAGCGTGTCCCCACCGTCACCACCCGGCACCACGTCGGGATTGAGCCCACCACCCGTGAGCACATCCCCACCGTCACCACCCGGCAAAGCATCGGGATTA
>NZ_JCALCX010000059.1:0-18286 GCF_059812565.1 Mycobacterium sp. NGS49
GTAGCGGTTGGCTTCCCTCAAGCCACTACCGGCACACGCTCCATGGCGTCGCGGGTACCGCCGCTGTGCAGATTCTTTGCAGTCAATGACTTAGGCACATCAGCGGGATTGGGATAGGTGCCCAACACGCGGTCGGCCGTACCCGAAGTTGTCACGGTGAACCAGAAATGCTCGTTCTTGTAGTGGTGCAGCCGGTGATCGCGGTAGATGGCGCGAAACGGCCTCGTCTTGGGCTTGTAGTCAGAGTGGATGAGATAGTGGCACCACTCGTAAACAATGCCCAGGCCGGCGTAGAACGCGAAGTAGGTCAACCCCAGCCCTGGCCGGGTAACTTCGGCCAACGCGATCGCAATCACCAACGAGGACGGAAGAATCCAGAACAACGCTTTCCACGGAATGAAGACGAGTGCAGCATTGCGTGGATCCGCGTGATGCTCACGGTGTTTGCGCGAAAGTAGTGGGTCGACTTTCAGTCGGCCGATGCTGCGGGGGCGCCAGTGCAGTATCACCACATGGATGACCCACTCGTAGAACGGGAACGTCGCCAGCATCAGCGCGGGCACCAGGGCGTCAGTCCATTGCCAATCACCGACCACCACCCGTGCAGCAAGCGCGACGACAAACGTCGTACCGATCATCCACGGCGAGGCGTGCTTCCAGAATTCGCGAGACGCTCCGGAGAGCGTAAGGCCCCTGCGGGCGGTTGCTGTGGTCATCGTTGATCCTCCAGACTTGCGAAGGCGGCATTCAGTGCCGCGGTTGTGGGTTGGAGCAGGTCGTATGCCGCTTGCTTGGCCGCGGGCTGATCGCCGGCGGTGATCGCGTTCGCAATCGCCCGGTAGCCCTCAATCCGTCCGACTTCGGCTTTCATAACAACGGCAAGAGCGGACAGAGCAGGTTCGTACGCGGCGCGGAGTGTGTTGTACATCAGCCGAAACACGATCGAATCGGCCCCATCGACGACGTGGTCCCAAAAGGCCATGGCGCGAAGTTGACGCTCGATCGGATCCGACTCAGCCTCGATCGCGTCGAGCGCTTCATCGAGTAACGCGGCCAACTCCGGCGGCCGACGCTCCGCCGCCAGTTCGGCCACCTTGGGCCCGATATGCAAACGGGCCTCAAGGATGCTGCGGACCACCGAGTATTCGAGTTCGCCGGCACGCACCAGCAGACTAGGCAGGAGGTCCAAGCCGCCGTGCCGGCGGAAGTCACGCACCGTGGTGGAGTCACCTTGCCGGACTTCTACGAGACCCGTGGCGGCAACACGCTTGAGGGCCTCGCGGACGGCAGGTCGAGACACCCCGAGTACCTCGGCGAGGCGCCGTTCACTCGGGAGGGTCTGCCCAGGCTGAATCCCGCCATTGAGCACTTCAGACACGATCTGATCGAAGACGTCTTCGGGGACCGATTTGCGGTTGACCGGCTGGAAAGGCATGGCACGACCCTAGCGCGATATGGGTCCGGTGGTCAAGGGGCCAGGTGGTCATACCAGTAGCCAGACATGTAGCCCATGGCTGCAGGCCACCCCAACACGAACGGGGGACCAAGCAAGCACTAGCCCAGAATCAACCCCGACGTCGGCACACCCGTCCCCGCCGTGACGAGCACATGCTCGACGTCCGGCACCGGATTCACCGACGTACCGCGCAGCTGGCGAACCCCCTCGGCGATTCCGTTCATGCCGTGGATATAGGCCTCACCCAGTTGTCCGCCGTGCGTGTTGATCGGCAGCCGCCCGCCGATCTCGATCGCACCGTCGGCGATGAAATCCTTGGCCTCACCGCGGCCACAGAATCCCAACTCCTCCAACTGAATCAGCGTGAACGGGGTGAAATGGTCGTACAAGACCGCGGTCTGGATATCCGAGGGCGCCAAGCCTGATTGCGACCACAACTGCTCGCCCACCAAACCCATTTCGGGCAGGCCGATCTCGGGCCGGTAATAGCTGACCATCGTGTACTGGTCCGGGCTGGATCCCTGCGCCGCCGCCTCGATGACGGCCGGACGGTGCTTGAGGTCGCGCGCCCGCTCAGGCGACGTCACCACGATCGCCACCGCGCCGTCGGTCTCCTGGCAACAGTCCAGCAGCCGCAACGGCTCGGCGATCCATCGCGAATTCTGGTGGTCCTCAATGGTTATCGGCTTGTCATAGAAGTACGCCTTCGGGTTCTTCGCGGCATGCCGACGGTCGGCCACCGACACCGCACCGAAGTCGCGGCTGGTCGCCCCGGACCAGTGCATGTAGCGCCGGGCGATCATGGCCACCTGGGCGGCAGGCGTCGACAGCCCGTGCGGATACGAGAACGAGTTGTCCACGCCGGTCGAATCGGCGTTCTCGGTCAGCCGGGTCTGCACCTGTCCGAATCGCATGCCGGACCGCTCGTTGAACGCCCGGTAGGCCACCACCACATCGGCGACTCCGGTCGCCACCGCAATTGCGGCCTGCTGCACCGTCGCGCACGCCGCACCCCCGCCATAACCGATCTTGGAGAAGAACTTCAGGTCACCGATGCCCGCCGCGCGCGCCACCGCGACCTCGGTGTTGGTGTCCATGGTGAACGTGGTCAAGCCATCGACGTCAGCAGGCGAAAGCCCCGCGTCGTCCAACGCGTCCAGAACGGCTTCCGCAGCCAGCCGCAGCTCGGACCGACCGGAGTTCTTCGAGAAGTCGGTGGCGCCAATACCGACGATGGCCGCCTTACCGGACAACATCTACGCGTCCCCCATCGTCAGCGTCACCGTCGCAATGACGTGGTTACCAAGACTATTGGCGCCGATCACCTTCACCGTGATCAACCCGTCCTCCACCGCGGTCACTTCACCGGAGAAGGTCACCGTGTCGTAGGCGTACCACGGCACCCCCAGCCGCAGCCCGATCGACTTGATCAGAGCCGACGGCCCCGCCCAGTCGGTGATATAGCGCTGCACCAGACCCGTATCAGTCAAGATGTTGACGAAGATGTCCTTGGACCCCTTCGCGACGGCTTTGTCCCGGTCGTGGTGCACGTCCTGAAAGTCACGCGTGGCCAACGCCGTTGAGATGATGAACGTCGGGTCTCCGTACAACTTCAGCTCAGGTAGCTGCAGGCCGACTTCGACCACAGGCGCGCTCATGCCTCCGCCTCCCAGGCATGCAAGGTCCACGCCGGCCCGGATTGACCGGCCGGGAAGTCGATATACGTTGCGCGGACGGGCATTCCGATCTCTACCGCAGCCGGATCGACGCCGCGCAGCTCCCCGAGCATCCGCACACCTTCCTCCAGCTCGACCAACGCGATCACGAAAGGCGGTGTGCGACCGGGCACTTTCGGCGCGTGGTGCACCACGAAGCTGAACACAGTGCCGCGCCCGCCCGAGACCACATAGTCCACGGGTTCGGCCGGATCCTGCCACAGCGCCGGCACCGGCGGATGCTGCAGTCCACCGTCGGGTAGCCGCTGGATCCGCAGCTCGTGCGCGTTGACACCCTCCCAGAAGAACGCCGTGTCGCGCGACGAGGCCGGCCGCATCATGGCGTCGGCGTCCAAGTCCTCGGGTACCGACCCCGAAGACGCCGCAGCGGGCTTGAATTTGAGAATGCGCCAATTCATCTCGGCAACGTCTTCGTCGCCCACCCGCCACACGATGTGCTGGTTGATGAAGAAGCCCTCACCGAGCGCGGTCTGCTTGGGCCCCACCACGTCGCCCATTTCCGACGTGATGCTGACTTCCTCGCCGGGCCGCAGGTAGCGGTGATAGGTCTGCTCACAATTGGTCGCGACCACCCCGATGTAGCCGTTGTCATCGAACAGCTTCATCATCGGGCCCATGGGGTCGTCGTCCGGGCGCGCCCCATTCAGCCCGAACATGGTCCACACCTGGATCATTGCCGGTGGCGCAACCAACCCCGGGTGTCCGACCGCGCGGGCCGCGACCTCGTCCACGTAGATCGGGTTGCGATCGCCGATCGCCTCGACCCAGTTGTTGATCATCGGCTGGTTGACCGGGTCCCGGCCGGTGCGCGGCTTACCGCCACCAGCCGCGACGATCTCCGCGATGGCGTCCTGAAGTCCACTCATCGAGGCACCCTCGGCACCTTCAGGCCAGACGCGGCGATCATCTCGCGCATGACCTCGTTGACGCCGCCGCCGAAGGTGATCACCAGGTTGCGTTTGGTCTGCGAGTCCAGCCACTCGAGCAGCTCCGCCGTGTCGGGCTCAGCCGCGTTCCCGTACTTGCCGACGATCTCCTCGGCCAGCCGACCGATGTACTGGATCTTCTCGGTGCCAAAGACTTTCGTCGACGCCGCATCGGCCACGTTGATGTCCTCGCCGGCGGCGGCCACCTGCCAGTTCAGCAGCTCGTTGACCCGCCACAGCGAATAGATCTCGGCGAGCGCCCGCTTGACGTCGTGATGATCGATCGGGGTGACGCCGTTAGCGCCGGGTTTCGACGCCCACGCGTGCAACCGGTCGTAGATGCCGGCGGTGCGACCGGCCGGTCCGAGCATCACCCGCTCGTTGTTGAGCTGGGTGGTGATCAGGCGCCAACCGCCGTTCTCCTCACCGACCAGCATGTCGACCGGCACCCGCACGTCGTTGTAGTACGTCGCATTGGTGTGGTGCGCTCCGTCGGACAGGATGACCGGCGTCCAGGAGTACCCGGGGTCTTTGGTGTCGACGATCAGGATCGAAATGCCTTTATGCTTAACGGCTTCCGGGTCGGTCCGGCACGCCAGCCAGACGTAGTCGGCATCGTGTCCGCCGGTGGTCCACATCTTCTGGCCGTTGACGATGTACTCGTCGCCCTGGCGTACCGCCGAGGTACGCAGCGATGCCAGGTCGGTGCCGGCCTCCGGTTCGCTGTAACCGATCGCGAAGTGCACCTCGCCGGCCAGGATCGCCGGCAGGAACTTCTTCTTCTGTGCCTCGGTGCCGAACTGTTGCAACACCGGACCGACCGTCTGCAGCGTCACCGCGGGCAGCGGCACGTCGGCCCGATGCGCCTCGTTGACGAAGATCGACTGCTCGATCGGCCCGAAACCCAAGCCGCCGTACTCCTTCGGCCAGCCCACGCCGAGCTTGCCGTCCCGGCCCATGCGCCGGATGACCGCTCGATACGCCTCGTTGTGGCGGTCCTTCTCCATCTCCTTGGCCTCTTCGGGCGTGATCAGATTGGAGAAGTACTCCCGCAGCTCCGCCTGCAGCCGCCGCTGCTCCGGGGTCAAGTCGATAAACATTTACACTCCAACCAAATCTTCTGGGTGGCGACCCGCCGCGCCCGGTTGCGCCGGGTTTGCGATCGCCACCGAATCGAGACGATGCGAAGGCCCGCCCAGCAAGCGGGTCAGGTCCTTGATCGTGGAGTAGTACCGGTGCATCGGGTAGGTGATGTCCATACCCATGCCGCCGTGCAGATGGTGGCAGGTCTGCATCACCGGCGGCGCCTGCGAAGCCAGCCAGTACCCGAGTACATCCAGGTCGCTCCCGGCATCGCGGCCTTCGGCCAGTTTCCAGATCGCTGCCTTGGCCGCCAAATCGATGGTGCGCGAGGCGATGTAGACCTCCGCCAACTGCGCCGCCACCGTCTGGAACGTCGACAAGGGCTTGCCGAACTGCTTGCGCCCGGCCACATAGTCTGCGGTCAGCCGCAGCGCCCCAGCCACCAACCCGGTGGCGTAGGCACCAATCATGGCCATTACCAACTGATTCACCCGTGACGGCGAGGCGCCCGCAAGCACATCGGCGTCGGCGACGACGACGTCGGAGAATGTCACCGTGTACTCGTCGGAGCCGCTTGAGGTCGGGGTACGGACCAGCCGCACCCCGTCGGCCTTCGGCGACACCACGACGACGGCGCTGTCGGCCGTCACCAGCATCCAGTCCGCGGACTCCGCGTACCCGACCCCCACTTTCACGCCCGATAGCCGGCCATCACTCAATTTGACCGACGGACGGTCCGGTAGCGCCGAGCCGGGCTCGTTGAGCGCGGCGGTCAACACTCCCCCGTCGGATACCCCGGCCAGAAAGCGATCCTGTTGCTCCCCGGATGCCAGATCGAGCAGCGGCACTACGCCGTAGCCCAAGGTGACCAGTGCCGGAGTGATGGCGCCATGGCGGCCCGCTTCGGTGAGTATCGTGCCCACCTCGGCCAGTCCGACGCCGTCACCACCCAGCCGTTCGGGCACTGCCAGTGCCGTTACCCCGCCATCCGCCAACGCTTTCCAGGTCAGTTCCCGGCCCAGGACCGAGTTGACCACGTCGGCCACGGCTTCTTGCTCCGCGCTGAGATTGAAGTCCATTGCGATCAGTGCGCCGCCGCGCCCTTGCCCGTGTAGTCGACCTGCCAGTGCTTGATGCCGTTCAGCCAGCCCGACCGCAACCGCTCGGGCTCGGAGATCGGCGCGAGGTCCGGCATGTGGTCGGCGACCGCGTTGAAGATCAGGTTGATGGTCATGCGGGCCAGGTTGGCGCCGATGCAGTAGTGCGCACCGGTACCGCCGAAACCGACGTGCGGGTTCGGGTCGCGCAGGATGTTGAAGGTGTGCGGGTCATCGAACACGTCCTCGTCGAAATTCGCCGACCGGTAGGACATCACCACTCGCTGGCCCTTCTTGATCTGCACGCCGGCCAGTTCGGTGTCCTCGCTGGCAGTGCGCTGGAAGGCCGATACCGGAGTCGCCCACCGGATGATCTCGTCCGCGGTGGTCGACGGGCGATCCCTCTTGAACAACTCCCACTGGTCGGGGTTGTTCGCCATCGCGATCATGCCGTGGGTGATCGAATTGCGCGTGGTCTCGTTGCCAGCCACCGCGAGCATGATCACGAAGAACCCGAACTCGTCGTCGGAGAGTTTTTCGCCGTCGATGTCGGCCTGGATCAGCGTGGTGACGATGTCATCGGTCGGGTTCTTGCCCCGCTCCTCGGCCATCGCCATGGCGTAGGTGATCAGTTCCATCGACGACTGCGCCGGGTCGACGGTGGCGTATTCCGGGTCCGTGCCCCCGGTCATCTCGTTGGACCAGCGGAAAAGCTTGTCACGATCCTCCTGCGGCACGCCGAGCAGGCCCGCGATGGCCTGCAACGGCAGCTCGCACGCCACCTGCTCGACGAAGTCGCCGCTACCCACGCTCGCCGCGGTCTTGGCGATGTTCTGGGCGCGCTGAGCCAGTTCGTCTTCCAGCCGCCCGATGGCCCGTGGCGTGAAACCGCGGGAGATGATCTTGCGCAGCCGGGTGTGGTGCGGTGCGTCCATGTTGAGCATGACGCTGCGCTGCAGTTCGACCTGTTCGCGCTTCATCTCCGGCGGCCACGTCGGGATGGCGCCGTTCATCCAGCTGGAGTAGACGTCGCTGCGTCTCGACACCTCCTTGACGTCGGCGTGCCGGGTGACGAGCCAATATCCGTGGTCTTCGAAGCCACCCGAGCCGTTCGGGATGTCGACCCAGTGGACCGGCTCCGCCTTGCGCAGCGAAGCGAGCTGCTCGACGGGCAACCCGGCGAGGTTGACGTCGGGATCGAGGAAGTCGAAGTCGGCGGGAAGGTTGGGGGGTGCCATGTGAGTGCGCTCCTTTTACAACACTAATTGCAACGTGTTCTAGTGCCAGTAAAACACGGCTCCTCCGCAGATAAAAGGCAGGTCGCCGTCCTCGCTTGTCATAGTAATGAAACGTGTTCTAGCCTGGCTTCATGGGTAACCCGGTAATCGTCGAAGCCACCCGCAGCCCCATCGGCAAGCGCAATGGATGGCTCTCAGGACTGCACGCCACCGAACTGCTGGGGGCAGTGCAGAAGGCGCTGGTAGAAAAGGCCGGTCTGGACCCGGGGGATGTCGAACAGCTCGTCGGCGGCTGTGTGACGCAGTTCGGGGAACAGTCCAACAACATCACCCGGGTGGCGTGGCTGACGGCCGGTCTGCCCGAGCATGTCGGGGCCACCACCATCGACTGCCAGTGCGGCAGTAGCCAGCAGGCCAACCACCTCGTTGCCGGGCTGATCGCGACCGGGGCCATCGACATCGGCATCGCCTGCGGCATCGAGGCGATGAGCCGGGTCGGGCTGGGCGCCAACGCCGGCCCGGACCGCGCGGCGATCCGCGCCGCATCCTGGGACATCGACATGCCCAATCAGTTCGAGGCGGCCGAGCGCATCGCCAAGCGACGCGGCATCACCCGCGAGGAGATCGACGCGTTCGGTTTCGCCTCGCAGGCCAAGGCGAAGCGGGCCTGGGAGGAGAACCGGTTCGATCGCGAGATCTCCCCGATCGTGGCGCCGGTGCTCGACGAGAACAAGCAGCCCACGGACGAACGCGCGCCGGTCACCCGTGACCAGGGCCTGCGTGAGACCACGCTGGAGGGGCTGAGCCAGCTCAAGCCGGTAATGGAAGGCGGCATCCACACCGCCGGTACGTCGTCGCAGATCTCCGACGGCGCGGCCGCGGTGCTCTGGATGGACGAAGACAAGGCGAAGGCGCTGGGACTGAAGCCGCGGGCGCGGATCGTCAGCCAGGCCAACGTCGGCGCCGAGCCGTACTACCACCTCGACGGTCCCGTGCAGTCGACGGCCCGGGTGCTGGAGAAGGCCGGCATGAAGATGGGCGACATCGACGTCGTCGAAATCAACGAGGCCTTCGCCTCGGTGGTGCTGTCCTGGGCGCGGGTTCACGAACCCGATATGGACCGCGTCAACGTCAACGGCGGCGCCATCGCCCTGGGACACCCGGTGGGGTCCACGGGGGCCCGGCTGATCACCACCGCGCTGCACGAACTCGAGCGCACCGACCAGACCACCGCGTTGATCACCATGTGCGCGGGCGGCGCGCTATCGACCGGGACCATCATCGAGCGCATCTAGGCCTGTGCACGTCTCCGAGGAAAGTCGCATCGCGGCGGCACAGAGCTACATCGACGCGCTGGTCAGTCATGACGCCGAGGCGGTTCCGTTCGCGGCCGGCTGCACCCGCATAGAACTGGGCGTGAAGAACGGCTTCTCCGGAAATCACTTGCGGCGCGGCCTGAATCGCGGATTGCAGTACCGTGTCATCGCCGACGCCACCCCGCCGGACTACCGCATCGACGGCGACGAGGTGCACGCCACATACGATGTCCTGAGCAAGGCGGCGCTCGCCGGCCGGCGGATCGCGGCGCGGGTCACCGAGACCTTCGTAATTCCGGCCGAAAGCGCCACCGGCAAGGCCGAGATCCACCACATCAGGGCCAGTTTCACGCCGTTCATTCAGCACTAGGATCACACCATGCCGAAATCCCGCCCGCGGTTCCTGGATTCGCCCCTCACCGACCAGTTCATCAAGTGGATGTCGCGCCTCAACACCTGGATGTACCGCCGCAATGGCGGTGAGGGCCTGGGCGGGACGTTCCAGAAGATTCCGGTCGCGCTGCTGACCACCACCGGCCGCAAGACGGGCGAGCCGCGGGTCAGCCCGCTGTACTTCCTGCGTGACGGTGACCGCGTCATCGTGGCGGCCTCCAAGGGCGGCGCGGCCAAGAATCCGATGTGGTACCTCAACCTGAAGGCCGACCCGAAGGTGCAGGTGCAGATCAAGAAGGAAGTCCTGAATCTCATCGCCCGCGACGCCACCGACGAGGAGCGCGCTCAATACTGGCCGAAGCTGGTGGACATGTATCCCAGCTACGAGGACTACCAGGCCTGGACCGACCGGACGATCCCGATCGTCATCTGCGACCCCGTCCGCTGAGGAGTCACAGCCGAATGGACGACCGGCTCACCGAAGATCGCCTCAACGACGTCGTCTCGGCCCAGTACGAGAAGTGGACGTACCCCGAGCCCATCCAAGACATCGGTGAGTGGCTGGTCGACGGGTGGCAGTGGTTCGATCCCAGCCACGCCTACCAGAGCTTCTGGCCGGACCGGGAATACCGGCCCGACATGGACATCCTGGTTGCGGGCTGCGGCAGCAACCAGGCCGCGATCTTCGCGTACAACAATCGCTCGGCGCGGGTCGTCGGTATCGACGTCAGTCGGCGGTCGCTGGATCACGAGCGGTACCTCAAAGACCGGCACGGGTTGTCGAACCTGGAGTTGCACCGGCTTCCCATCGAAGAACTGGCGACGCTCGGGCGCGATTTCGACCTGATCGTCTCGACGGGTGTGCTGCACCATTTGGCCGATCCGTCGAGGGGCATGAAGGCGCTCGCCGATTGCCTGCGACCGGACGGCGCAGTCGGCCTGATGCTCTACGCACGCTACGGCCGGTTCGGCGTCGAACTGCTGCAATCGGTCTTCCGTGACTTGGGACTGGGCCAGGACGAGGACGGCATCCGGTTCGTCCACGAGACGATCACCATGCTTGACCCCGACCACCCCTTCCTGATCTACCGGGATGCCGCACCGGACCTGCATTACGATGCCGGACTGGTCGATACGTGTCTGCACGGCCGCGACCGCAGTTACACCGTCAGCGATTGCTTTGGTCTGCTGAACTCCGCGGGTCTGGTGTTTGCGCGGTGGTTCCACAACGCGCCGTATTACCCGCACGACGTCAACAACCTGCCCGCGCCGGCCACGGAGTTCTACCAGAAATTGACCGCGCTGCCCGAGCCGGCCATGTGGTCGCTGCTGGAGAAGCTGAGGACCGCGAATTCGTGCCATTTCTTCATTGCGTGCCATCCGGACCGTCCGAAACAGAGCTACGCCATCGACTTCGCGTCGCCGGACGCGCTGGATTACGTGCCGCGCATGCGGCTGGGCTGTGGTCTGTCCGGCGCGGAGATCTCCCGGCCGCACTGGAGCACGACACTGAACGCCGCCGAACTGCCCTACGCGCAACATGTCAACGGACAACGCACAATTCGGGAGATCGCGGCCGCCGTCGCGCGCAACGAGACGGACCCCTTCAAACTCGGGTTGTACGAGAACTTCGGCCGCGGATTCTTCCAGTCGCTGTGGCGCCTGGACTTCGTGGAAATGAGCCTGGAAGCGGTACGCCGGCCTGACGCGCCCTAGGAACCGGCCCCGTACACCGGCACCGGGGGCCGCGACTTGGCCAGCAGGTCGGTGACCACGGGACCCAACTCTGCGGGATCCCACTTCGCACCCTTGTCGATCTGCGGTCCGTGTGCCCACCCCTCGGCGACCCGAATCAGTCCGCCTTCGACCTCGAAGACCTTGCCGCTGACGCCACGGGATTCGACGCTGCCCAGCCACACCACCAACGGCGAGACATTCTCCGGGGCCATCGCGTCGAAGCCGCCGTCCTGGGGCGCAGCCATGGTCTCGGCGAACACGGCCTCGGTCATCCGGGTCCGGGCGGCCGGCGCGATGGCGTTGACCGTGATGCCGTAGCGGCCCAATTCGGCCGCGCCGACCAGCGTCAGCGCAGCGATCCCGGCCTTGGCGGCGGAGTAGTTACCCTGCCCCACGCTGCCCTGCAGTCCCGCTCCCGAGCTGGTGTTGATGATCCGGGCGTTGAGGTCGTCCGGACCGACGGTGCCGGCCTTGATCTGCCGGCGCCAGTAGCCCGCCGCGTGCCGCAGGGTGGCGAAATGCCCCTTGAGGTGCACCCGGATGACGGCATCCCACTCACTTTCGCTGGTGTTGGCCAACATTCGGTCCCGGATGAAGCCGGCGTTGTTGACCAGCACGTCCAATCCGCCGAATGTGTCGACCGCCGTGTCGATCAGGTTCTGGGCACCCGTCCAGTCGGCGACGTCGTCACCGTTTGCGACGGCCTCCCCACCGGCCGCGGTGATTTCGTCGACCACCTGCTGCGCCGGGCTTTCTCCGGCGGATCCGTCCAGTCCCACACCGATGTCGTTGACCACCACGCGCGCACCCTCGGCGGCGAATGCCAACGCATGCGCGCGGCCGATGCCACGCCCCGCACCGGTGACGATGACTACCCGCCCGTCAACCACACCCATATCCATTGTCTCCTTTACTTGATCGCGCTCGCGTTCGTGGTGGCCAGATAGTGCGGCGGCTCCCCACCACCGTGCACCTCCAACGACGCACCGCTGATGTACGACGCCGCGTCCGACGCCAAAAATGCGGCGGCCCAACCGATGTCCTCTGGTCTAGCCATTCGGCCGAGCGGCACGTTCTTGGAGATGGCGGCTATCGACTCGGCGTCCCCATAGAACAGGTCGGCCTGCTCGGTTTCCACCATGCCGACCACGCAGGCGTTCACCCGCACCTTCGGCCCCCATTCCACCGCCAGCGTCTGAGTGAGGCTCTCCAAGCCGGCTTTCGCCGCCCCGTACGCCGCGGTGCCCGGACTCGGCCGTCGGCCACTGAGGCTGCAGATATTGACGATCGACCCGCCGCCGGCCTGGCTTTGCATCACGTCGTTGGCGTACTGCGAAACTAGCAGCCCACCAATCAAATTCAGCTCGATGATCTTGCGGTTGAACTTCGGGCTGGACCCGGCCGTCAACACGTACGGCGATCCCCCGGCGTTGTTGACGACGACATCGAGCCTGCCGTGTCGGTCCACGATCGAGCCGATCAGGCCTTTGACGGCCTCTTCGTCACGGATGTCGCAGGAATGAAACTCGAAGGGCAAGCCCTCGACCGCGCGTCGGGCACACGTCACCACGGTCGCGCCCTGCCCGGAAAAAACCGAGCTGATACCGGCCCCGACGCCCCGAACGCCGCCCGTCACCAGCACCACTCGCCCGGACAGCGCAAGGTTGATGCCGTCCGGGGCGCAATGGGGGGAGGTCACTGTGCTAGCGTACCAAGCAAGTGCTTGCTTAGGTAACTGACCCCAGCGGACCAGCAGGAAGTGCCATGACGATCACCTCCACCACCACCGAACCCGGGATAGTCTCGGTCACCGTCGACTACCCGCCCGTCAACGCCATTCCGTCGCAGGGGTGGTTCGAGCTCGGCGACGCGATCACGGCCGCCGGACGGGACCCGCAGACCCATGCCGTGATCCTGCGGGCCGAAGGCCGCGGCTTCAACGCCGGTGTCGACATCAAGGAGATGCAGCGCACCGAAGGCTTCACCGCACTCATCGACGCGAACCGCGGGTGCTTCGCGGCATTTCGCGCGGTCTACGAATGCGCGGTTCCGGTGATCGCCGCGGTGAACGGTTTCTGCGTCGGCGGCGGGATCGGCCTGGTCGGCAACGCCGACGTCATCGTCGCCTCCGACGACGCGACCTTCGGACTGCCGGAGGTGGAACGCGGTGCGCTCGGCGCGGCCACGCACCTGTCCCGCCTGGTCCCGCAGCACATGATGCGGAGACTGTTCTTCACCGCCGCCACCGTGGACGCCGCCACCTTGCACCACTTCGGTTCGGTGCACGAGGTGGTGCCCCGCGCTGAGCTGGACGAGGCCGCCCTGCGGGTGGCCCGCGACATCGCCGCCAAGGACACCCGCGTCATCCGCGCCGCCAAGGAGGCGCTGAATCTGATCGACGTGCAACGTGTCAACTCGAGTTACCGCATGGAGCAAGGGTTTACGTTCGAGCTCAACCTCGCCGGCGTCGCCGACGAGCACCGCGACGCGTTCGCCGGAACGGCGAAGGGCAAGAAGGAATGAGCAACAAGACCACCACTCTCGACGACGCCGTCTCGCACGTGCGAAGCGGCATGACCATCGGCCTCGCGGGGTGGGGATCCCGACGCAAGCCGATGGCTTTCGTGCGCGCCCTGCTGCGCACCGACGTCACCGACCTCACCGTCGTCACCTACGGCGGACCGGACCTGGGCCTGCTATGTTCGGCGGGCAAGGTCAAGCGGGTCTACTACGGGTTCGTCTCGCTGGATTCGCCGCCTTTCTACGATCCGTGGTTCGCCAAGTCCCGGACCAGCGGGGCCATCGAGGCGCGGGAGATGGACGAGGGCATGCTGCGCTGTGGCCTGCAGGCCGCGGCACAACGGTTGCCATTCCTGCCGATTCGCGCCGGGCTCGGCAGTTCGGTGCTGGACTTCTGGGAGGGTGAGCTGCAGACGGTCACCAGCCCGTATCCGACAGACGGCGGCCACGAGAAGCTGATCGCCATGCCCGCGCTGCGACTCGACGTCGCGTTCGCACACCTCAATGTCGGTGACAACCGGGGCAACGCGGCCTACACCGGCATCGACCCCTACTTCGACGACTTGTTCCTGATGGCCGCCGAGCAGCGGTTCCTGTCGGTGGAACGCGTCGTCTCCACCGAGGAACTCGTCAAATCCGTACCGCCGCAAGCGCTATTGATCAACCGCATGATGGTCGACGGCGTGGTAGAGGCACCAGGTGGCGCTCACTTCACCACCGCCGCACCGGATTACGGCCGTGACGAGAAGTTCCAGCGGCACTACGCCGAAGCCGCCTCCACCGAAGAGGGCTGGCAGCGGTTCATCGCGACCTATCTGTCCGGCAGCGAGGACGATTATCAGGCCGCCGTGCACAAGTTCGCCGAGGAGGCAGCGAAATGACCGCCACCCGAGCCGAAGTGTGCGCGGTTGCCTGCGCCGAGTTGTTCAGGGACGCGGGCGAAATCATGATCAGCCCGATGACCAACATGGCGGCGGTCGGAGCGCGTCTGGCCCGACTCTCTTTCTCCCCCGACATCCTGCTCACCGATGGCGAAGCGCAGTTGCTGGCTGACACCCCCGCGCTGGGCAAGACCGGCCCCGTCGAGGGGTGGATGCCGTTCGGGCGCGTCTTCGAGACGCTGGCCTGGGGTAGGCGCCATGTGGCAATGGGCGCCAATCAGGTTGACCGCTATGGCAATCAGAACATCTCCGCGTTCGGTCCGCTGCAACAGCCGACCCGGCAGATGTTCGGGGTGCGCGGCTCGCCAGGCAACACCATCAACCATGCCACCAGTTACTGGGTCGGCAATCACTCCAAGCGGGTGTTCACCGACACGGTCGACATCGTCTCCGGCATCGGCTACGACAAGGTCGACCCCGACAACCCGGCGTTCCGCTTCGTCAACGTCTTCCGGGTGGTGTCCAATCTCGGTGTCTTCGACTTCGGCGGACCCGACCACACCATGCGGACGCTGTCGCTGCACCCCGGCGTCTCGCCGGACGACGTCCGCGAGGCCACGTCGTTCGAGGTGCACGGTCTCGGCGAGGCCGGCGAATCCCGGCAGCCGACCGATGACGAGCTGCGCCTCATCCGCGAGGTCATCGACCCGAAAGCGTTGCGCGACAGAGAGATCCGTTAGTGAGACTCAAGACGCCGCTGACCGAGCTGGTCGGCATCGAACACCCGGTGGTGCAGACCGGAATGGGTTGGGTGGCCGGTGCGCGACTGGTGTCGGCGACGGCCAACGCCGGCGGGCTGGGCATCCTGGCCTCGGCCACCATGACGCTGGACGAATTGGCCACGGCCATCGGCAAAGTCAAGGCCGCCACCGACAAGCCGTTCGGCGTCAACATGCGCGCCGACGCAGCCGACGCCGGCGACCGCGTCGAACTGATGATCCGCGAGGGCGTTAAGGTGGCGTCGTTCGCGCTCGCACCCAAGCCCGAACTGATCGCGCGGCTCAAAGAGGCCGGTGCGGTGGTCATTCCGTCGATCGGCGCGGCCAAGCATGCCCGCAAGGTCGCCGGTTGGGGCGCCGACGCGATGATCGTGCAGGGCGGCGAAGGCGGCGGGCACACCGGTCCGGTGGCGACCACGCTGTTGCTGCCGTCCGTCTTGGACGCGGTCAAGGGCACCGGCATCCCGGTGATCGCCGCCGGCGGCTTCTTCGACGGACGCGGTCTGGCCGCGGCCTTGTCCTACGGGGCGGCGGGCGTGGCGATGGGCACCCGCTTCCTGCTCACCTCGGATTCCACGGTGCCCGACGCGGTCAAGAAGCGGTATCTGCAGTCCGCGCTGGACGGCACCGTGGTCACCACCCGTGTCGACGGCATGCCACACCGGGTACTGCGCACCGGCCTGGTGGAGAAGCTGGAAAGCGGCTCGCGGGCACGGGGTTTTGCCGCGGCGGTACGCAACGCCGCCAAGTTCAAGCAGATGTCCCAGATGAGTTGGCGGGCGATGGTCACCGACGGCCTGGCCATGCGGCACGGCAAGGAACTCACCTGGTCGCAGGTGGTGATGGCGGCCAACACGCCGATGCTGCTCAAGGCGGGACTGGTCGAGGGCAACACCGACGCCGGGGTACTGGCCTCCGGTCAGGTGGCCGGCATTCTGGACGACCTGCCCTCGTGTGCCGAACTGATCGAGTCTGTCGTGGCCGACGCGATCGAGCACCTGCAGGCCGCATCGAAGCTAGTGGAGTAGTTGACGCGTGTCGACTAAGCTCTTCCAGCTATGTCGACCGTCGAGCAGGCACCAGCGACCCCCGGGTCCGCCGCGCAGCATGCGCTGCCCGATCCGGGTGAAGCGGTACCCAAGCTGGCACTGCCCACCATCGGAATTTTTCTCGCGTCTCTGGCGGCCTTCGTCACGTGCACCGTCGGCTACATCAACGGCTGGTCGCCCTGGTGGGTGACCATCCCGGTCAACGCCGCGGTGACGTTCGTGATGTTCACCGTCGTGCACGACGCGTCGCACTACTCGATCAGCTCGGTTCGCTGGGTCAACGGTCTGATGGGGCGGCTGGCCTGGCTCTTCGTCGGACCGGTGGTCGCCTTCCCGTCGTTCGGGTACATCCACATCCAGCACCACCGGCACTCCAACGACGACGACCAGGACCCGGACACCTTCGCCTCCCACGGGAAGTGGTGGCAGTTGCCGCTGCGCTGGTCGATGGTGGAGTACTTCTACCTGCGGTACTACTTGCCGCGCGCCCGCAGCCGCCCGGTCACCGAGGCCGCCGAGACGGTCGTGATGATGGTTTTGAGCCTGGCCGGACTAGCCGCGGCGATCTTCACCGGCAATTTCTGGATCCTGGCCGTCGTCTTCCTCATTCCGCAGCGCATCGGCCTCACCGTCCTGGCGTGGTGGTTCGACTGGCTGCCTCATCACGGGCTGGAAGACACTCAGCGCACCAACCGCTACCGGGCGACCCGCAATCGCGTCGGCGCCGAATGGCTGTTCACCCCGGTGTTGCTGTCGCAGAACTACCACCTGGTGCACCACCTGCACCCATCGGTGCCGTTCTACCGGTACCTGCGGACCTGGAAGCGCAACGAAGAGGCATACCTCGAGCGCAACGCCGCGATCAACACCGTCTTCGGCCAGCAACTGAATCCGGACGAGTACCGGGAATGGAAGGAACTCAACGGGCGACTGGCCAAGCTGCTACCGGTGCGGATGCCGTCCCGGTCCAGCTCCCCGCACGCCGTGCTGCACCGCATCCCGGTCGCCTCGGTCGACCCCATCACCGCCGACAGCACCCTGGTCACGTTCGCCGTGCCCGAGGACCTGCAGGACGCGTTCCGGTTCGAGCCGGGGCAACACGTGACAGTGGTGGGCGCCGAGGGGGTTCGCCGCAACTACTCGATCTGCGCACCGGCCACCCGCGCGCAACTGCGCATCGCCGTCAAACACATTCCGGGCGGCGCCTTCTCCACATACGTGGCCGAGCAACTGCAGGCCGGTGACGTGCTCGAGCTGATGACCCCGACGGGACGGTTCGGCACCCCGCTGCATCCGCTGAACCGCAAGCACTACGTCGGCCTGGTGGCCGGCAGCGGCATCACGCCGGTGCTGTCGATCCTGGCCACCACACTGGAGATCGAGACCGAAAGCCGGTTCACGCTCATCTACGGCAACCGCACCAAGGAATCGACGATGTTCCGGGCCGAACTCGACCGACTCGAGTCGCGCTATGCGGATCGGCTGGAGATCCTGCACGTGCTCTCCGGTGAGTCGCTACACACGCCGGAACTGCGCGGCCGTATCGACCGGGACAAACTCAACCTGTGGCTGACCGGCAACCTGCAGCCGGACAATGTCGACGAGTGGTTCATCTGCGGCCCGATGGAGATGACCACGGCGGTCCGCGAGACCCTCTTGGAGCACACCGTGGACGCCGAGCATATTCACCTCGAGCTGTTCCATGGCTTCGACAGTGCGGCGGCGACTGAGCAGTCGTACGAGGCTGCGACCGTGACGTTCACGCTGTCCGGAAAGCAGTGGACGTACGACCTGACGCCGGGTGACTCAATCCTGGAAGGGGCGCTGCAGGTTCGCGATGACGCGCCGTACGCGTGCATGGGCGGTGCGTGCGGCACCTGCCGGGCCAAGCTCGTCGAGGGCAATGTCGAGATGGACCACAACTTCGCGCTGGGCAAGGCCGAACTGGATGCCGGCTACATTCTGACCTGCCAGTCCCACCCCACCACGCCGTTCGTCTCGGTGGACTACGACGCCTGAGGCCCCTCCCGGCCGACCCCTGCCGGCCGAGTGTGAATCCCACGACGAGACGCGCC